>NZ_JBIAQM010000011.1:0-251071 GCF_042888945.1 Streptomyces sp. NPDC002698 | reverse complement strand
GGTGCCTTGTCGGCCGGGCCGAGCGGGGCAGGGTGCGTGCGGCTGCAAGGCGGAGGAGGGAGGCGACGCGGTGGGGGCACCTCCCGGCCGAAGGCCGGGGGACGTCGGCAACCGACGACAACGCCGCTGGGGGTCCCCCTGCTCGCAGAGCTCGGGGGAGTGCGTGCCCTGCCCCGCGTCCCGCCGCATGATCCAAACGACAGGCCCTGGCCCTGGGGGCCGCCCCTCGCGCGCCTCAGGACGAGGCCCGCACCACCAGTTCCGCGGGCAGCACCAGCTGACGCTTCTCCAGCCCCCGGGAGGCCACGGGCCGGCGGTCCGCGATCTCTCCGAGAAGGAGGTCGATCATGGCCCGGCCCATCTCCTCGATGGGCTGGCGGACGCTGGTCAGGGGCGGATCCATGTGCCGGGCTATGGCGGAGTCGTCGTAGCCGATGAGCGCCACGTCGTCCGGGATGCGCCGGCCGCTCTCGCGCAGCACCTGCCGGGCACCCGCCGCCATGACGTCGGAGCCGGCGAAGACCGCGTCGAGGTCGGGGAAGCGCTCAAGGAGCAGGGTCATCGCCCGCCGCCCCCCTTCCTCGGTGAAGTCGCCGGGGACGATCAGCCGGTCGTCCACCTCGCGCCCGGCGTCCCGCAGACCCTGGCGGTAGCCGTCGACGCGTCGCTGGGCGCCGTAGACGTCCATACGGCCGGCGAGGTGGCCGATTCTGCCGCGGCCCCGGGAGACGAGGTGTTCCACGGCCGCGCGCCCGCCGCCGTAGTTGTCGGAGTCCACCGACGGAAGCGTCTCCTCCGCCGAGCGCCGGCCGCTGATCACGGCCGGGATCTCCAGCTGGGAGAGCAGGTCGGGGAGCGGGTCGTCGGCGTGCACCGAGACCAGCAGGACGCCGTCCACGCGGTGTGCCGCGAGGTACTGGGCCAGGCGCTGCCGCTCCCGGTCGCTGCCCGCGAATATCAACAGCAACTGCATCTCGGTCTCGGAGAGTTCGGCACCGACACCGCGCAGCATGTCCGAGAAGTACGGTTCCGCGAAGAAGCGCGTCTCCGGTTCGGGGACGACCAGGGCGATCGCGTCCGTGCGGTTGGCCGCGAGGGCGCGGGCCGCCGTGTTCGGAACATATCCGAGCTCCGCGACCGCCGCCTCGACCGCGGCCCGGGTCGCGTCGCTGACCCGCGGGGAGCCGTTGATCACCCGGGAGACCGTGCCACGGCCTACTCCCGCGCGCGCGGCCACCTCTTCGAGGGTCGGCCGCCCACCGCTGCGGCCCCGCGCTCCGTGGACTGCCATGGCCTCCGCCTCCCGTTCGAAACCAAGTTGGCCTGGAATCTAACAGCCTCGTCCGGCGAGGCTCGCGTCACTGGGCCGCAGCCCAGGAGGCGTCACACCGCGAACCCGCCGCCCTTCGGGCACCGGACGCACCATGAGACGCTTCCGGCCATGTGGCGGAATGACATCTTCAGCTAACAGGCCGATAACTGAACGCATCTCTCCGCTCCCTCACCCTTGACACCCCCGCCGGAACCGACGACTCTTCAACACATCACCTGTGGGAGCGCTCCCACAGTACCTGACACATACACATCCCGCACGTTCCCCGCCCGAGCCGCAGCGAGAAACAACGGGCGCCACCAATGCAGTTGGCCGGGGGGTCGGCACGTCAGGCAACAGGAGGACGCAATGCGCACGAGTACCCGCCGGTCCCGCAGGCTGGGGGCCATCGCGGTCGTCGCCGCGCTCGCTACGGGACTGCTGGCCGGCTGTTCCAGCGACCCGGACGACGGCTCGTCGGACAACGGCAGTGGAAGTGGCAAGGGCAAGACGACCCTGACCATAGGCACTTTCGGCGTCTTCGGCTACAAGCAGGCCGGCCTCTACGACGAGTACACGAAGCTCCACCCCGAGATCTCCATCAAGGAGAACGTCACCACCCGCACCGACGTCTACTGGCCCAAGACGCTCACCCGTCTCCAGGCCGGCGCCGGCACCGACGACATCCAGGCGATCGAGGTCGGCAACGTCACCGAGGCCGTCCAGACCCAGGCCGACAAGTTCGTCGACCTCGGCAAGGAGGTCGACAAGTCGCAGTTCCTGGACTGGAAGGTGTCCCAGGCCACGACCAAGGACGGCAAGACGATCGCGCTCGGCACCGACATCGGCCCGATGGCGATCTGCTACCGCAAGGACCTGTTCGAGAAGGCCGGTCTGGAGACGGACCGCGTCAAGCTCGCCGCGCAGTGGAAGGGCGACTGGTCCAAGTACGTCGCCGTCGGCAAGGACTACATGAAGAAGGCGCCGAGCGGCACCAAGTTCGTGGACTCCGCCTCCTCGGTCTACAACGCGGCGCTCGGCGGCGAGAGCGAGCGGTACTACGACAAGGACGGCAACGTCATCTGGGACAAGTCCAAGGGGGTGAAGAAGTCCTGGAGCACCGCGATGTCGGTGGCGACCAGTGACATGTCGGCGAAGCTGAAGCAGTTCGACCCGACGTGGGACCAGGGCTTCGCCAAGGGCTCGTTCGCGACGGTGGCCTGCCCCGCCTGGATGATGGGCTACATCCAGGAGAAGTCCGGTGACGCGGGCAAGGGCAAGTGGGACGTGGCGGCCGCGCCGACCGCGGCCAACTGGGGCGGTTCGTTCATCGGTGTGCCGGTGGCGGGCAAGCACCAGAAGGAGGCCATCGCGCTGGCGAAGTGGCTGACCGCCCCCGAGCAGCAGGCGAAGGTCTTCGCCAAGCAGGCGAGCTTCCCGTCGACCCCGTCGGCCTACTCGACCCTGAAGCCGGCCGCCGCCACCACGGAGTACTTCTCCGACGCGCCGATCACGCAGATCTTCGGCGACTCGGCGAAGACCATCCCGGTCCAGTACTTCGGCACCAAGGACCAGCCGATCAGCACCGCGATCACCGACGTCGGCATCCTCCAGGTCGAGCAGAAGGGCAAGTCCCCCGACCAGGGCTGGAACGCGGCAAAGGCTGAGATCAAGGACGTGCTCGGCCAGTGACCAGCTCCAAGCAGGCTCTCGCGCACCCCGCGACGAGCGCCGACGCCGCGCCCGGCTCACAGCCGGGCGCGGCCCGGGGCGCTCAGGGTCGCGGTACGCCGCCGCCGGGCCCCGATTCCTGGCGCAGCCGGCTGTACCGCTGGGACATGAAGGCGTCGCCGTACGCGTTCGTCGCCCCCTTCTTCATCATCTTCGGAGCCTTCGGGCTGTTCCCGCTGCTGTACACGGCCTGGTACTCGCTGCACAACGTGCAGCTGTCCGGCCTGGACCACCAGACCTGGGTCGGCCTCGACAACTACACGAACCTGCTGTCCTCGGAGTTCTTCTGGAACGCCCTGGGGAACACCTTCACCATCGGCGTGATCTCCACGGTGCCGCAGTTGATCATGGCGCTCGGAATCGCTCACCTGCTCAACTACCGGCTGCGCGGCTCGACCGTGTGGCGGGTCGTGATGCTCACCCCGTACGCCACCTCGGTGGCGGCGGCGACGCTGGTCTTCACGCTGCTGTACTCGTGGGACGGCGGCATGATCAACTGGCTGCTGCACTTCGTCGGGGTCGACCCGATCAACTGGCGCGAGTCCGACTGGGGCGGCCAGTTCGCCGTCTCCTCGATCGTGATCTGGCGGTGGACCGGCTACAACGCGCTGATCTACCTCGCGGCGATGCAGGCGATCCCCGCCGACCTGTACGAGTCGGCGTCGCTGGACGGCGCCAACCGCTGGCAGCAGTTCCGTCACGTGACGATCCCCATGCTGCGGCCGACGATCCTGTTCACGGTGGTCGTGTCCACGATCGGCGCGACCCAGCTGTTCGGTGAACCGCTCCTGTTCGGCGGGGTCAGCGGCTCGAAGGGCGGCTCCGCGCACCAGTACCAGACGCTCGGCCTGTACATGTACGACCAGGGCTGGGGCATCGGCAACCTCGGCAAGGCCTCGGCGATCGCGTGGACGATGTTCCTCATCCTGCTGATCATCGCCGCGATCAACCTGCTGATCACCCGACGGCTGAGGAAATCCCAATGACCACGACTGAACTGACTGCTCCTCAGGCGGAGGCGACCACGGGCGGCCGCCCCGGACGCCGCCGGGTGCTCGGCGCGGGCAAGCAGCTCCACGCGGGTCCGGTCACCTATGTCGTCCTGACCGTCTTCGCGCTGGTCTCGCTCGCTCCGCTGGTCTGGACGGCCATCGCGGCCTCGCGCAACAGCGCGCGGCTGGCGCAGACACCGCCACCGCTGTGGTTCGGCGGGAACCTGTTCAAGAACCTCGAGGCGGCTTGGGACCAGGCCGGGCTCGGCACCGCGATGATCAACTCCACGATCGTCGCCGGCACCATCACCATCGGTACGGTCGTGTTCTCCACGCTCGCCGGGTTCGCCTTCGCCAAACTGCGGTTCAAGTTCTCCGGCCTCCTGCTGCTGCTGACCATCGGGACGATGATGATCCCGCCGCAGCTGGCCGTCGTACCGCTGTACCTGTGGATAAGCGACCTGGGCTGGTCCAACCAGCTGCAGACGGTCATTCTGCCCACCCTGGTGAGCGCCTTCGGCACGTTCTTCATGCGGCAGTACCTGGTACAGGCCCTGCCCTCCGAGCTGATCGAGGCGGCGCGGGTGGACGGCGCGAACAGTCTGCGCGTGGTCTGGCACGTCGTCTTCCCGGCGGCGCGCCCGGCGATGGCGGTGCTCGGCCTGCTGACGTTCGTGATGGCCTGGAACGACTTCCTGTGGCCGATCATCGCCCTGAACCAGCAGAACCCGACGGTGCAGGTCGCCCTCAACTCGCTGGGCACCGGCTACATCCCGGACCAGGCCGTCATCATGGCGGGCGCTCTGCTCGGCACCCTGCCGCTGCTCATCGCCTTCCTCCTGTTCGGCAAGCAGATCGTGGGCGGGATCATGCAGGGCGCGATCAAGGGCTGACCGCCCTTCCAGGGGCCGGGTCACCGCCGCCTCGGCCCCTTTGTTCCGCCTCTACTTCCCCACCTCCAACTCGTCGGTCTTCACGACCCCCTTGGGAGCGCTTCCATGCCTGAGTCCGCAACACCCGTGACTTTTCCTCCGGCCTTCCTCTGGGGTGCGGCGACCTCCGCCTACCAGATCGAGGGTGCGGTGCGGGAGGACGGCCGCACGCCGTCGATCTGGGACACCTTCAGCCATACACCTGGCAAAACGGCCGGCGGCGAGCACGGTGACATCGCTGTCGACCACTACCACCGCTACCGCGACGACGTGGCCATGATGGCGGACCTCGGACTGGGCGCGTACCGCTTCTCCGTCTCCTGGTCGCGGGTGCAGCCCACCGGCCGGGGCCCCGCCGTCCAGCGCGGCCTCGACTTCTACCGGCGTCTGGTCGACGAGCTGCTGTCGCACGGCATCAAGCCGGCCGTCACCCTCTACCACTGGGACCTGCCGCAGGAGCTGGAGGACGCGGGCGGCTGGCCCGAGCGCGAGACGGCGCTGCGCTTCGCGGAGTACGCGCAGATCGTGGGCGAGGCGCTGGGTGACCGCGTCGAGCAGTGGATCACGCTGAACGAGCCCTGGTGCAGCGCCTTCCTGGGCTACGGCTCCGGTGTGCACGCCCCCGGCCGGACGGACCCGGCGGCGGCGCTGCGCGCGGCCCACCACCTGAACCTCGCGCACGGGCTCGGCACGTCGGCGCTCCGTTCCGCCATGCCGTCCCGCAACTCGGTCGCGGTGAGCCTCAACTCCTGCCCGATCCGGCCCCTTTCGCAGGACCCGGCGGACCTGGCCGCGGTCCAGCGCATCGACGACCTGGCCAACGGCGTCTTCCACGGCCCGATGCTGCACGGCGCCTACCCGGCGACCCTGATCACGGCGACCCGGTCGATCACCGACTGGTCGCACGTCCAGGACGGCGATCTCGCGCTGATCCACCAGCCGCTGGACGCCCTCGGCCTCAACTACTACACCCCGACGCTGGTTTCGGCCTCCACCGCTCCCACCGACGGTCCGCGCGCGGACGGCCACGGCTCCAGCGCGCACTCCCCCTGGCCGGGCGCGGACGACGTCACGTTCCACCAGACCCCGGGCGAGCGCACGGAGATGGGCTGGACGATCGAACCGCAGGGACTGCACGACCTGATCATGCGGTACACCCGCGAGGCTCCGGGCCTGCCCCTGTACATCACGGAGAACGGCGCGGCCTACGACGACAAGCCGGACCCGGACGGCCGCGTCCACGACCCCGAGCGCGTCTCCTACCTGCACGGCCACCTCTCCGCCGTGCACCGCGCGATCGCCGACGGGGCCGATGTCCGCGGCTACTACCTGTGGTCCCTGATGGACAACTTCGAGTGGGCCTACGGCTACGAGAAGCGCTTCGGCGCGGTCTACGTGGACTACGCGACCCAGGTCCGCACCCCGAAGACGAGCGCCCACTGGTACAGCCAGGCGGCCCGCACGGGAACGCTGGCACCGGTGACGCCCGCCGAGTAGGGCGGGCCCCGAGGACACGGGGGACACGGGGAACGGGGCGCGACACCCGAGGGGGGTGCCGCGCCCCGGCACGTCGGCGGGGGAAAGAGGAAGGGTCCGGTCCGTGTCCGGTACATCACCGGACACGGACCGGACCCTTCACGCCTTGCTACGACGCCCCGGCCGGGTGGGGGGTGGAGAAGTCCGGCCGGGGCGCGCAACCCCCGTTCTCGTGATGGCTACTTGAGAGCGGCGAACGCCTTGGAGAAGGCGCCGTCGCTCTGGACGATGGAGCTGCAGACCGCGTCCGCGGTGTTCTTGGCACCGCCTGCGCACTGCTTGTCACGGGTGGCGGACCACATCGAGAGCCAGCCGATGCCCTTGGACTTCGCGAAGGTCACGAGCTGCGAGGCGTCGTCGACCCTGAAGATCTCCGAGGCCACGTCGTTGACACCGATCATCGGGGTGATGGCGACCGTCTTCCACGCGGCGCTGTCGGACAGGCCGAGGACGCCCTTGATCTGCGCCTGGGTGGCCGTGGCGGCCTGCTCGGCGAGGTCGCCCATGTCACCGCTGAACGCCGGGCCGTAGTCCATCGCCATGATGTTCACGGTGTTGATCTTCACGCCGTTGGACTTGGCGTCGGCGAGCAGGTTCACGCCGTCCTGGGTGAGGCCCTGGGGCAGGACCGGCAGGGTGTAGGAGACGTCCAGGCCCGGGTGCTGCTGCTGGAGCTTGGCGATGGCCTTCGCGCGCTTGGTGTTCGCGGCCGTATTGGGCAGGGCGCCGCCCTCGACGTCGAAGTCGACCTTCGTGAGCTTGTAGGCGTCCACGGCCTTGCCGTACGCGGCCGCCAGCGCGTCGGCCGAGGAGCAGGTGGTGGCCAGCTCCGAGCCGGAGGCTCCGCCGAAGGAGACCCGGACGTCGCCGCCCTTGGCGCGCAGCGCGCCGATCTGCGCCGCCACCGCGTCACTGGCGAGGTCGCTCACGCCGCCCCACTTCGGCGTGCAGCCGCCGCCGTCGGTGACGAACGCGAGGTTGTAGTTCTTCACTCCGGTGGCGTCGGCCGCCTTGAGCAGGTCGAAGGCCGGGAAGAGGGAGGTGTCGACGTAGGGCGCGAAGCCCGCGGTCGTCGTGGTGCCGCCGCCCGAACTCTGGGTGGGGGACGGGGTGGCCGTGGCCGTGGCGGTGGCGGTGGCCGTCGGCTTCGGGGTCGCGGTCTGCGTCGCGCTCGCGGTCGGGGTGGGCGCGGCCGTGGGGGTCGCGGTCTGCGTGGGGCGGCCGCTCGGTTCGGGCGTCGTTCCGTCCACCGAGCACTTGGTGCCGTCGATGACACAGCCCGTCGGGTTCGCGGTGCCGTTCACGACGAAGCCGACGGTGACGGACTCGCCGGCCGCCAGACCGTCCTTGTCCCAGGACGGCGGCGTCACGGTGACGTGCTGCCCGCTCACCGACGAGGTCGCGTCCCACAGCGAGCTGAGCTTGGAGCCCGAGGGCAGGTCGAACTCCAGCTTCCACTCGGGCTTCCGCTGGCCCGTGTCGTTGGAGACGACGTACTGCCCCGTGTACCCCGTGGACCACTCACTGGTCCTGGTGTAGGCGGCGCCGACGCTCGACGCGTTCGCGACACCGGTGAACACGAGGGCGCCACCGCCGGCCACGGCCGCCGCGACGACGGCGCCTATCGCCTTGTTCCTGCCACTGACCTTGCGCCGGTGCGTGCTGCTCATCGCGTGTGCCTGCCTTCGCGGAATCACGGGGTTCGCTGGGGGTCGTCCCAGGAGGTGCGGGCATCACGCTAGCGATCCGGAATCGGTCGAACCGGCCGATCCGGACGCCGGCCGAGGATCTTAGGGTCCGCTTAAGGAAGGCATCGGGAGGCGTTAAAGGTCGAGACCAATGTGGGCGGTTTGGCGCGTGCCGGAGCTTTCCCTGCGCAGGCCCACGGGCGGGCTCGACGCAGGGCACGGATCCATTCGGCGCAGGCCGCGGGCCCGGGAAGCACAGGGCACGGGGCAGCACGTGCCGCGGGCCCTCTCGACGCGGAACGCCGCCCGCACGGCGCGACGCGGGAGTCCCGCTCAACGCGTGCCGCAGGCCCACTCGGCACAAGGCGCAGGTCCGCGCGGCGCGTGCCACCGGCTCTCCCGACGCGGGGCGAGAACCCGCGCGGCGCGACCCGCGACTCGGCTCGGCACGGCTCGGCACGGCACGGCACGGCACGGCACGGCACGGCGCACCGTACGGGTCCCGCTCGGCGGGTACCGCGGGCCCGCTCGGAACACCAGGACGCCCACGGTGTGTCAGCGCACGCCGACGCCCCGTCGGCGGCGCCGTACGCTGCCCCGGTGTCCGCTGCGGACCGGCGCCCTGCCGTCCAGCTGGATCCAGATGCGCACCTCGGTTCCGCCCAGCACGGAGGAACCGATCCGTACGTCCCCGCCCGTCGACTCCGCGAGCCGTCGCACGATGTCGAGGCCGAGGCCCGTCGACCCGTCGTTGCCCGAGCCCCGTCCGCGGGCCATCGCCGCCTCCGGATCCACGATTCCGGCGCCCGCGTCCGACACCAGCACGATCACGGCGTCCTCCGCGTTGTGCACGTCGACCGCGAAGGCCGTGCCCTCGGGGGTGTGCCGGAAGACGTTGCCCAGGAGGGCGTCGAGCGCGGCGGCGAGATCGGCGCGGGCCACGGGTATGCGGCACGGCCGGTCCACACCGGCCACCCGCACCTTGCGCCCCTCGTCCTCCGCGAGCGCCGACCAGAAGTCCATGCGCTCACGGACGACCTCGGACGCGTCGCACCCGGCTCCGGCACCGATCGCCGCGGTCTGCGGCTTGGCCTCCCGGGCCGTCCTGATGATCGTGTCGACCTCGCGCTCCAGCTGCTCGACGGCGGCCCGGGTCTGCTCGGCGGCCGGCCCGTCGCCGAGCGAGGCGGTGTTGAGCCGGAGCACGGTCAGCGGGGTACGCAGACGGTGCGAGAGGTCGGCGGCGAGTTCCCTTTCGTTGGCGAGCAGTTGGACGACCTGGTCGGCCATGGAGTTGAAGGCGACGGCGGCCTGCCGCAGTTCGGTCGGCCCTTCCTCGGGCACCCGGGAGCCCAGCTTCCCCTCGCCCAGCTCGTGCGCGCTCTCGGCCAGGCGCTGCGCGGGCTGCACCATCCGCACGCCCAGCCGGTCGGCGACCGCGACCGAGCCGACGACGAGGGCGGCTCCGACCGCGGCGAGGACCGCCCAGGCCGTGCCGACGCCGTTGCTGACCTCGGCCTCGGGGACGTACACCTCGATGACCGCGATCTCGCCGGAGCTGAGCGCGACGGGCTGGAGCAGCGTGGAGCCGCCGGGCACCTCCGCGATGGAGGCCCGGCCCAGCCGCCGGGTCATGGCGACGTCCTTGGCGACGGCGCGCCGCTCGCCTATCTCCACGGCCGGCTTGCCGTCGGCGGCGGGGATGTGCACGGCCATCTGCGCGTCCGATCCGGCGGAGGCGACGACGCGCTCCAGCTCGTCCCGGTCGGTGGTGATGGAGAGCGCGGGCGCGATGGCGGCGGCCTGCCGCTCGGCGTTCGAGAACGCCCGGTCGCGCGCCATCTCCTTGATCACCAGGCCGAGCGGGACCGCGAAGGCGATGACGACCATCGTCGTCACCGCCACGCACACCTTGACCAGTGCCCACCTCACAGCGGACGCTCCGCTCTCGGCGGCTCCAGCTTCACGCCGACGCCCCGCAGGGTGTGGAGATAGCGCGGGCGTGCCGCCGTCTCCCCCAGTTTCCGGCGCAGCCACGAGAGATGGACGTCTATGGTCTGGTCGTCGCCGTAGGCCTGCTGCCACACCTCGGCGAGCAGTTCCTTGCGCGGCACGACGACACCGGGGCGGCCGGCCAGGAAGGCGAGCAGGTCGAACTCGCGCCGGGTCAGGTCGAGTCGTACGCCTTCCAGTTCCGCCTGGCGGCGCAGCGGGTCGATGGCGAGCCCGCCGACGCGGATGACCGTCGACACGGGGGCCTCGCCCACGGTGGTGCGCGAACGGCGCAGCACCGCCGCCATCCGCGCGGACAGGTGCTCGACCGAGAACGGCTTGGTCAGATAGTCGTCCGCGCCGGCGTTCAGGAGCCGGACGATCTCCGTCTCGTCGTCCCGCGCGGTGGCGATGATCACCGGGACGTCGGTGATCCCGCGCAGCATCTTCAGTGCCTCGGACCCGTCCAGATCGGGCAGTCCGAGATCGAGGATCACGACGTCGAAGGAGAAATGGGCGACCTCGCGCAGCGCCTCCAGGGCGGTGCCGACGCTGCGCACGATGTGCGCGGCCTCGGTCAGATGCCGGATGAGCGCCGAGCGTACGAACTGGTCGTCCTCGACGACGAGCACACTTGCCATGGGCGGCACCGTACGCCATCCGGGCACGGCCGTCCGGAGCCTGTGGACAACCCTCGTGCGGCACTTGTGGACAATCCCGGACCGTTCCCCGGGACATTCCGGATCTCGGCAGGGCCGGGAGACACCCGTGGTGCTCGTGGTGCAGTATGGCCGCGATGCGCAGAGGACTCGTACACGTACTCGCGTGGTCGCTCGCCACGGGCGCGGCGGTCACGCTGTCGTGGTGGGGTGTCCACACCGTCATGACGGGGACGGCCTACGACCCGCCGCGCGCCCTGCCCATCACGGTGGCGGGCGCGACGGCGAAGGAGACGAGGCCCCTGGCGTCCTCGACCCGGCGGGCCGAGCCGTCCAGGAGTGCTCCGAACAGGCCGTCCACGAGCCCGAAGCCGAGCTCGACGCCCTCGAAGTCCCCGTCGGCGAGCGGCGGTCCGTCACCGGCCCCGTCGGCTTCGACGACGTCTCCGCCCGCCTCCGGACAGGTCAAGAGCTACGACTCCGACGGCGGCCGGGTGGTCTTCGACATCACCGCCACGTACGGGACGCTGGTGTCCGCGACGCCGAACACCGGCTGGTCGATGCAGGTGTGGAAGACCGAGACGTGGATCCGTGTGGAGTTCAGCTCGGGCGCCGACCGGGTGTCGGTGTTCTGCGACTGGCACGACGGGCCTCCGCACGTGGACATCGGGACGTACTGAACCGGCACGCGCGGCGAGCGGTCGTCCGGGCGGCCCGCCGGGACGCGCTGACGCCGGGTCAGCGGAACACGGACGGCGGCGGTGCCGGTGAGGCGACCGCCACCGCGTCCGTGACCGGTGCCGCGCCGCCCGTGAAGTCCAGGAGCTCCCTGCCGTGTTCGACCCGGGCGGGATGCGGGTCGGAGGCGGCGCGGCGGGTCAGCTCGGCGATGGGCAGGGGCAGGCCGGAGGCGACGAGGACGGCGTTCCCGAAGCGTTTGCCGCGCAGCACCGTCGGGTCGGCGACCAGGGCGAGCTCGGGGAAGACGGAGGCGACGGTGGCGATCTGGCCGCGGAGATGGGCGAGCGGGGGTCCGTCGGCGAGGTTCGCGGCGTAGACCCCGGAGTCCTTCACGGCCCGGCGGACCTCCGTGACGAACTCGGCGGACGTCAGGTGGGCCGGGGTGCGCGCGCCGCTGAAGACGTCGGCGATGACCAGGTCCGCCCAGCCGTCGGGCACCTTGGCGAGGCCTTCCCGCGCGTCCACGGAACGCACCCTGATCCGGGCGTTCGGGTCCAGTGGCAGTTCGCGGCGTATCAGCCGGACGAGGGCCGCGTCGCGCTCGACGACCTGCTGGGTGGAGCGGGGGCGCGTGGCGGCGGTGTAGCGGGCCAGGCTGAGGGCGCCGCCGCCGAGGTGGACGACCTGCACGGGCCTGCCGGGCGGGGCGACGAGGTCGATGACATGGCCGAGGCGGCGCTGGTACTCGAAGCTCAGGTACGCGGGGTCGTCGAGGTCGACGTGGGACTGCGGGGCGCCGTCGATGAGCAGGGTCCAGCCGTGTGCCCGGTCGCGGTCGGGCAGCAGCTCGGCGAGCCCGCCGTCGACGGCCTCGACGACCGCCTCGGCCGTCCCGCGCCGTCCGCCCCGTCCGGTGTCACGGCCGTCGTCCGCCCGCTGTTTCCTCGCCCTTGCCATCTGGCCATTATCGGGGCGCGGGGGCGGGTCGGCTCAGCGACCGGTCACCGGGGCGCGCGCCCGCTCACCGGCAGCCGTCGGCCGCCTCGATCAGCCGCGCGGCCTCGCCCAGCGCGGCCCGCAGCACCGCCGGATCGGTCGCGAGGTCCGCGTCACCGGGCGGGAGCAGCCAGTCCGAGCCCTCGACCGGAGGCTCGGGGGCCGGCCGCAGGCCGCGGCCGTCGGTCTGCGTACAGGTGCTGCCGGGCACGTCCCAGGCGTCGGCGGTGCCGGGCGGCACCAGGAAGCCGAGGGTGTCGTGGCCGCCGTCGTGCAGGACGGGCCCCACGAGGTCGGCCGCGCCCCGGCGCAGGATGTCGACCGCTTCCAGTCCCTGGCGGGCCGGAACGGTCACCAGGTCGCACTCGGCGGCCGGCCCCGGCGGGACGCCGTGCTCCGGGGACGGCCTGTGCTGTGCGGTCGACGGCGGCGTACGGAACTCGATGCTCTGCGTGATCTGCATCCCGGCCTCCAACGGAACCCCTCCTCATGACGAGTGGGTCGGGAGTTCGGGCGGCTCCCGGTCCACCCGGTTCAACGCGCCAGGACGTCAACGGCTACGGCGGAACTCCGCCACAAAGGATGGCAGTTCATGGCAGATCGTGGATGAGATATCCGGTTTGTAGCTAAACCCAGCGTGGCGGCGCTGTCACAGCAGGTACGTTCTTGCCCCGCCGGAAGCAGGCACCTACCGGGCACAACCCGGTCAAGTCAGCCTCGGTTCCGGCGTGGTTCACGGTTCGCAAGAGAGGGCCCGGCCATGGCGTCGTCATCGGTGACCTCGTCCCCGTCCCCCCGGCCGGCACGGCCGAATCTCGCCTTCCGGAGGCTGCGCGGCCAGCGCTCCCCGGGCGAGTTCGCCGCGCTGGTACGGAGGGCCGCGCGCGAGATCGGCGAGCGGGTCAGCTGCGACGCGCGCTACATCGGGCGCGTCGAGGCGGGAGAGATCCGCTGTCCCAACTACGCGTACGAGCGGGTGTTCCTGCACATGTTTCCCGGCCGCACGCTGACGGACCTCGGTTTCACGCCCCGCTCATGGGTACGCGGACGCGGGGCACGCGACACCGGGGAGCCATCTCCCGCGCATTCCACGAACCTCCCGCCCGCCCCGCACGAGGATGAGACGGACGGGGTGCACGAGACGTATGAGACGTCGGGTCCGCTCCACGTCCCGGCTCCGTACGGCCCGCGCACCGCGCACCACACGGACAGCCCGCACGATCCGTACAGCCCGCACGATCCGTACGACCCGCACCACTTGTGCGATCCGTACGACCCGTACGACAGACGCGATCAGAACCACGAGGAGAGCGACGTGCAGCGTCGCGCATTCATGACCGGAGGCACCGCCACGGTGGCGGCCTCACTGGGACCCTTCGCGGGCGCCTTCGGCGGCACCGCCGCGGCCTGCGAACGACGCGTCCACCGGGCGGGTACGTCCGAGGCGGGAGCCCTCGAGGAGGCCGTCCGCAGAATCCGGCTGCTCGACGACAGACACGGGGCCGACGGGCTCTACCGACGCGCGGCGGCACCCCTGCGCACGGCCTACGAACTGCTCGACGCGGGCACCACCCGGCAGACGACCGCCGACCGGCTGTACTCCGGAGCCGGCGAGCTGGCCATCTCGGTGGGCTGGCTGGCACACGACTCCGGGCGCTTCGACGACGCGCGCTCGCACTACGCGGAAGCCCTCGCGACCGCCCGGATGGCGGGTGACGCGGGCCTGGAGGCCCACGCCTTCTGCAACACGGCGTTCCTCGCCCGCGACGCGGGACGCCCGCGCGAGGCCGTCCGCGCGGCCCAGGCCGCCCAGCGCGCCGCGCGTACCCTCGGATCCCCCCGGCTGCTCTCCCTGCTCGCGCTGCGCGAGGCGGGCGGCTGGGCCGGACTCGCCGACCGCCGGGGATGCGAGCAGGCGATGGCCCGCGCACAGGCCCTCTACGGACGCGGCCCCTCGGAGACCGACCCCGAGTGGATGACCTTCTACGGAGAGGCCGAGCTGGAAGGGCTCGAGGCGCAGTGCTGGTCGACGCTGGGCGACTGGCCCCGGGCCGCCCGCCACGCACGCCGCGCCGCCCGTCTCCAGGACCCGCACTTCACCCGCAACATCGCCCTCTACACCGCCGAACTCGCCGACGACCTCGCCCGCGGCGGCCGCCCCGACGAGGCCGCCGTCGCCGGTCTGCGCGTCCTGGACCTGCTGAACGAGGTCCAGTCCTCCCGTATCCAGACCATGCTGGCGGCGACGGCCCGCGTACTGCTGCCGCACCGCCGGGCCTCGGGAGTCTCGGCGTTCCTCGACCGGCACGCGAGCCTGCCCCGCACGGCGTGAGGGCGGCCCGGGGCGCCGGTCAGGCGCTCAGGTGCCCGCAGTCGTTCCACACCTCGATCGCGGGTTCCCCGTAGGCCCAGCCGAGCACCGACAAAGAGGTCGGGTTGAGGCGGACACGGGCCGCGAAGTCCAGCGGAAGGCCCAGCCAGCGGGCGCCTATGGAACGCAGGATGTGGCCGTGGGCGAAGACCAGCACATCGCGGTCCTCGGAGCGGGCCCACGAGACGACCTCGTCCGCGCGCGCGGTGACCTGCTCCAGGGTCTCCCCCTCGGGAACCCCGTCGCGCCAGATGAACCAGCCGGGGCGGACGTCCTGTATCTCGGCCGGGGTCATGCCCTCGTAGGCGCCGTAGTCCCACTCCAGGAGCGCGTCCCAGGCCGTCGCCCGCTCCCCGAAGCCGGCGAGTTCGCACGTCTCGCTCGCGCGCGAGAGCGGGCTGGTCCGCACCTCGACCGCGGGCAGCGAGTCGAACGGTGACCGGTGGAGCCGCTCGCCGAGCAGCTTGGCCCCGCGCCGCCCCTCCTCCAGGAGGGGGATGTCGGTCCTGCCGGTGTGCTTTCCGGACAGCGACCATTCGGTCTGTCCGTGCCGGGCCAGCAGGATGCGCGGTGCCATGACGAGGAGCCTTTCCGTGACGGGCGGCACGGACGAGAGGGTCGGCTCACCCGTGGACGACTGAGGAGTGGGTCACTCCATCATCGCTCACGTCCGCTCCGGGCAACCCGGAGGGCGATCTCCGCGTCTTTGACATCCGGGGCGCCCCTTCGGGGCATTCGCGTGCACCGTAAAATCCCCGGGTGGCCACGGACCGGGGTCACCGCGAACGAGCAAACACGAGCAGTTGGGGGAGGGCGATCGGATGCCGCAGACCGATGCACCGCGTACCGAAGCGGAACCGCGCGCCCGGTCGGGCCGGTGGGACGCCCTGCGCGCGTCCGCCGCGTCGCAGGCCCGTCTGCGCTGGTGGACCGAGGTCCCGCTGATCCTGCTCGTGTACGCGGCGTACACCGCGGGCCGGCTGCTCGCCCGGGGCAACACCTCCGGCGCGATAGACCACGGCCTGGAGATCCTGCGCATCGAGAAGGCCCTCCACCTCAACGCCGAACATCCGCTGAACCGGCTGTTCACGCGGGAGGCCTGGCTCGGTGTGCCCGCCGACTTCGGGTACGCGTCGCTGCACTACCTGGTGACGCCGGCGATCCTGATATGGCTCTTCCGCTCCCGGTCCGTGCGCTACCGCGCGGCCCGCACCTGGCTCTGGACCTCCACGTTCATCGGTCTGATCGGCTTCACCCTGCTGCCGACCTGCCCGCCCCGGCTGCTGTCTCCCGAGCACGGCTTCGTCGACACGATGGCCCAGTACAGCGATTACGGCTGGTGGGGCGGCGAGGCGAGCGCGCCGCGCGGCATGGGCGGGATGACGAACCAGTACGCGGCGATGCCGAGCCTGCACGTGGGCTGGGCGCTGTGGTGCGGGGTGATGCTGTGGCGCCACGGCCGTACTCCCGCGGCGAAGGCCGCCGCCGTCGTCTATCCGCTGTTCACCACGATCGTCGTGATGGGCACGGCCAACCACTACTTCCTGGACGCCGTCGCGGGCGTCGCCGTGATGGGGGCCGGCCTGCTGCTGACCCCGTTCGTGATGCGGACGGCGGACCGGGTGCGGACGCTTCTGAAGACCGTCGTCCCGTGGGGCAAGGGGGCCTCGGGGGACGGGGGTTCCGCGATTGTCAGTACGGGGTGCCAGACTTCCCCGGGTGAACGAATTCCCCGACAGCGCGAGTCCCGACCCGGGCCGGGAGCCGAGCCGGGTTCCGCCGCCACGGACGCGGGCGACAGCGCTGCGACAGCAGCTCGCTGAGCTGCGCGGTCCCGACATCGCGCCGAAGGCGCTGGACGCGCGGGCCCTCGCGGCGCTCGCCGCCAACCCCGGGTGCGACCGGCGCGCCCTGTTGGACGGCGTGGGCGTCGACAAGGCGAAGCTGGCCGGTGCGCTCGGCGCGCCGTCCGCGTTCGGGATGTCGCAGTTCGCCTTCATGCGGGGCAACGCGTTCGAGGCGCGGGTCAAGGCCGACGGCGGCGCCGAGCTGCTGCGGCTGGTGCACGAGAAGCTGGACCCCGGGGCCGCGCCGCCCGGCGCCGGTGCCGTGCCCGACCTGAGCGCGATCGGCCCCGAGGGACGCACGGAACGCACGGCACGGGCGTTGCGCGAGGCCACCGGGACCGGCGCCTGGACCCTGCTCGACCACCCGATGCTCGCCCTGGACGTGGCGGGCTCCCCGGCCTTCCTGGAGCCGGACGCCGTGGTCGTGCATCCCGACGGAGACTGGACGGTCGTCGAGATCAAGTCGTTCCCGATGCTCGACGGCTCGGCCGACCCCGCCAAGGTGGGCGCCGCCGCCCGGCAGTCCGCGGTCTACGTCCTGGCCCTGGAGGAGGTCGCGGCCGGCCTCGACCCCGCTCCCGAGGTCCACCACCGTGTCCTGCTGGTCTGCCCGAAGGACTTCTCCAACCTCCCGGCCGCCTCGGCCGTCGACGTGCGCAAGCAGCGCGCGGTCACCCGCCGCCAGCTCGCCCGGCTCACCCGCGTCGAGGACATCGCGGCCGCCCTCCCCGAGGGCACCTGCTTCTCCCCCGGCCTTCCCGCCGAGGAACTGATCACCGCCGTCGAGGCGGTCCCCGCCACCTACGCCCCCGAGTGCCTGTCCGCCTGCGAGCTGGCCTTCCACTGCCGGGCCCGCTCGCGCGCCGAGGGCGCGGTGACCTCGCTCGGCCGCTCGCTGCGCGCGGAGCTCGGCGCTCTGACGACCGTCCCGGACGTCCTGGCCGCGGCGCGCGGGAAGGCGGGCGACCCCGGGGACCCCGCCGTCGCGGCCCTCAGGAGAGCGGCGCTGCTGCGGGCGGAGGCCCTGCGCGGGACGGCCGCGCCCACCGTCCCCGCCCCCGGCTCACCGGCCCTGGAAACCGGCGCCCCCGGGGCGGGCACACAGGGGGCCGGCACACACGGGACACCCGTTTCGGGCGTCCCGGAAGGCCGGGAGGCGGGCGCATGTCGCTGATCACCGCCCTCGCCCGGCTGGAGGCCGTCGAGAGCGGCCGGGCGCAGCCCGCCGCCACCGTGCTCCACCGCCATCTCGTCGAACGGCCGCTGGTGTTCGTGCCGCTCACCACCGCGGGCGAGGCGGGAGCCCCGCTCGGCGCGCTGGTCGGCACGGACCGGGACGCGCCCCGGCTGCTGGTCGTGCCGCAGCCGCGCGACCGCGACCTGCGTTTCGCCTTCCTCGCCGAACTCGCGGACGTCGTCCTGCCCTACATCGACTCGTTCGCGGACGTGGTCGAGGCGGCCGAGCGCAGCGAGACCGACCCGGAGACCGGCAAGCGCGTCAAGGTCGAGGTCGAGCTGTGCGCGGACGCTCCGCAGCTGATCGTGCCGGGCCGGGCCGGCATCGAGTTCGTCCGCCTCCTCGGGCGCTCCACCCGCTTTCGCCGCACCGCCGAGCAGGATCCCGAGACTCCGCATCCGGCGCCTCCCCGGGTGCCGTTGTTCGGGCGCTGGCTGACCCACTTCGGGGAGCGCGCCCGGGTACCCGGCTCCGCCCTGCTCCTCGCCCTCACCGACGTGCTGTCCCGGCACTGGGCCACCGGCCAGAGCAGCCTGGAGGACCAGCATCTGGGCGCGCTGCTCGCCTGGCTCGATCCGCCGGGCGGCGAGCCGGGCGCCGAGGCGGCGGTGCGGGCCGAGCTCCAGCGGGACGCGCGCGGCCAGCTCGTCTGCCCGCCCGCCGGACCGGCCACCGACCCCGCCTTCGACAACGAGCTGCTGGCCCCCGCGATCGAACGCTACGACCGCGCGCGTACGGCACTGGCCGCCGCCGAGGACGGCATCGAGGCGGACGACCGGCTCGGTGAGCTCACCGCGGCCGAGCGGAAGATCCGCGACCTGGTCGAGAGCGTCACCCGGCCCACCTGGGACGCGGTCTGGCACGGTCTCGACCTGCTGCGGGCGCTGCCGGAGGGGGCGCACTCCGCCGACCGGTGGACCCGTGACCGCTGGTCGTTCACCGGACACCGCGACCGGGTGGTGGCGGGCGAGCCGCCGCAGCCGCGCCGCGACGACGCGGTCACCGCCGCGAACAAGCTGGCCACGCGGGAGCGGGAGCAGGCCCGGCTGGAGGCGCAGGAGGCTCTCGACGACCCGCTGGTCATGGCCGGCCGGAGGCTCGCCGGGGAGGCGTTCGCCGGAGAGGTCACCGAGGTCGTGACGGCGTACAGCGAGGGCAGGCGGCCGAGCCCCCGCCCGCTGGTGACCGTCCGCACGGACGACCGCCCGCACCTGGGGGAACGGGCCAGGGTGTACCGCTCGCTCGGCGGGAAGCCGCAGGCCGCGGAGTTCGTGGGGTACGACGACGAGGGCGCGGCCGTGGTGCTGCGGATCGTCGACAAGATGGGGCGCGGCAAGGAACCGGGGGCCGGGTCCGTGCCGGAGAAGGGGGACCTCGTCTGCTTCACGCTCTTCGAGCACGAGCAGCGCGGCGGTGCCAAGCTGCCCGACCCGGAGGAGACGCCGTGGACGCACGGAGGGCCGCCGGGTGAGCCCGACGCGCTGCCGCTGCCGGACCCGGTGACCGAGGAGGACGTCCTTTGAATCCTCCCCCAGCCGAAGCAGGGGGATTCCTGGCTCACGCTGCCTGCGGGTCAGCGACCCAACAGGTCTTCTGCGATCACCACCAGCCGGGTTGAAACCAGCCCGGTTTGATACGGCAAAGCTTGGAGGTGCATGTGCTGTCTTGGTTCTCGATCAGCACGGTGTGCGCGCTTGGTTCTCGCACCGCACGGCATGCAGTTCACCTCGGAGGAACCCTGTGACCGCCGTGTTCGACCCGGGCGCCGAGGCCGCCCGCGCCACCGACGCGATCCTGCGCGACACCCTGCACGGCACCGACCGCGGCGTCGTGGTCGACTCCCCGCCGGGCGCCGGCAAGTCGACCCTCGTCGTCCGGGCCGCTCTCGAACTGGCCGCCGCCGGGCGCCCGTTGATGGTCATCGCGCAGACGAACGCCCAGGTCGACGATCTGGTGCTGCGGCTCGCGGAGAAGGCGCCGGACCTGCCCGTGGGCCGGCTGCACAGCAGCGACTCCGACCCGTACGACAAGGCGCTCGACGGCCTGGACCAGGTCCGCAAGTCCGCGAAGGCGGCCGACCTGGCGGGCCTGGACGTCGTCGTCTCGACCGCCGCGAAGTGGGCCCACGTCAAGGGCGTCGAGCCCTGGCGGCACGCCATCGTCGACGAGGCGTACCAGATGCGCTCGGACGCGCTCCTCGCGGTCGCCGGGCTCTTCGAACGGGCGCTGTTCGTGGGCGACCCGGGGCAGTTGGACCCGTTCGCGATCGTCGGCTCGGAGCAGTGGGCGGGACTGTCCTACGACCCGTCCGCGTCCGCGGTGTCCACGCTCCTCGCGCACAATCCGCAGCTGCCGCAGCACCGGCTGCCGGTGTCCTGGCGGCTGCCCGCGTCGGCCGCGCCCCTGGTGTCGGGCGCCTTCTACCCGTACACGCCGTTCCGCAGCGGCACCGGTCCCGGCGACCGGCGGCTGAACTTCGCCGTCCCGTCGGACGGTTCGGGCACCGACCGGGTCATCGACGAGGCGGCCGAGTCCGGTTGGGGGCTGCTGGAGCTTCCGGCCCGGCACACTCCGCGCACGGACCCGGAGGCGGTCCACGCGGTGGCCGGGGTCGTACGGCGGCTGCTCGACCGGGGCGGCGCGGCCACGTCGGAGCGGGCGGAGGACCCGGTGCCCCTGACGGCCGACCGGATCGCCGTCGGCACGGCGCACCGCGACCAGGCCGCGGCCGTGCGGGCGGCGCTGACCGGTCTCGGCGTCACGGACGTCACCGTGGACACGGCGAACCGGCTCCAGGGACGGGAGTTCGACGTCACGGTCGTCCTGCACCCGCTGTCGGGACGGCCCGACGCCACGGCCTTCCATCTGGAGACCGGACGCCTGTGCGTACTCGCTTCCCGGCACCGGCACGCGTGCATCGTGATCTGCCGGGAAGGAATCACGGAGTTGCTGGACGACCACCCGTCGACCGAGCCCGTACAGCTGGGAGTGACCGTGAAGTTTCCGGATGGCTGGGAGGCCAATCATTCGGTGCTGTCACATCTGGCGGAACACCGGGTGACCTGGCGGCCCTGAGCCGGCGGGCGGCCCGCTCCGACGGCCCCACGATCCGGCGAGGTCCGGGGCCCGCGGGGGCGTGCTCGACCCTGCGGGCCCACTTGCGCGGGCGCGAGACAATGGACGGTGGCCCTTTGCCGAGAGGGGCCCCGAACCGTACGAGGAGGAGAAGACATGGCGGAGCCCACGCCGCGTCGGAACGAACCGCGGCTACGCCCCGCGCCCCTGCTCTTCGAGCCCGCGGAAGCCGCCGGGGACCCGGAGCATTTCTTCGACCTGGAGTCGATCGACGATCCGCGCGCGCTGCTGGACCGGTCCACGGAGCTGGCGCACGCGTTCCGCGCCGCCGCCGACCGGGCCGTCGAGTTCCAGGCCATCGCCGCCGCGCAGCTCGCCGATCCGCGCCGTTTCGACCGGCTGACCACGGCCTCGATCGCCGAGCGGGCCGAGTGGACCGAGGACTACGCGAAGAAGATGGTCGAGTTCGGCCAGGACCTGCTGCGGGGCACGGAGGGCAACGGACACGGTCACGGCGTGACCGACCCGCTCTGACTCCGACGCGGACATCCGGGACGACCGGGACGCCCGGCACCAGAGCGGTCGGGACCAGGACGGTCGGGCGACCCCGTCGGAGCGGGTCGGTCACTCCTCCCTGGCATATGCCAGCCGGGCAAGATACTCCACCTCACCCCTGCCTGTCCCGGTTTCCGGCAACCCTCCGGAACGGGATGCTCACCGCCGGTAGATGTATGCGGCATGAGCAGCACACGGAACCCGCCGAGCAGCAGCCCGCACAGCCCCGGAGCGAGGTCGTCCGACGGGACGGACGTCTCCGGCGTCACGGCCGAGGGCGCCGCCTGGCTCGCCTCCGCCGGAACGTATCCGCGCAGCACGCTCGCCCTGTGGCGCGAACGGCCCGACGCCCCGGTCGTCCTGCTCTGCGGCGGCGCGTTCGACGTCGTCAGCGCCTCGGCCCTGTTCGGGCGGCGGATGCTCGACCGGCTCTGGGACGAGGGGCCGGGCTCGGGTCCGGTGGCGGCGCACCGCGGACGGATCCTGCTGTTCGCCGCGCCCGGCACCGCCCAGCGGCTCCCCTCGCTCATGGAGTGGGAGGAGTGGGGCGCGAAGCCTGGTGCCCGGACCGGGCGGTGCCGGGAGGTTCCACCGCTGCTCTGCCACGGCACGGGGGACGCGGTCACCGTGCCCCCGCCGGCCCCCGGGAGCGCCGGACCGGGGGCCGTCCGGACCGATTCCCGCTGGCTGGTCGCCCCCGACACGCGCCGGCCCTGGCTCCCCGGCCCCGAGATCCTGCTCTGGGCGGCCGTGCGGGCGGCCCGCGCGGCGGCGTCGGCGGCGGTACGGATATCGATTTTTCCTCGCGCCGATCAGGATGCTAAGGTCTACGACGTCAGCAGGCGCCGCTAGCTCAGTTGGTTAGAGCAGCTGACTCTTAATCAGCGGGTCCGGGGTTCGAGTCCCTGGCGGCGCACGCCAACGAGAGCGGGATGATTCGCGGAAACGCGAGCGTCCCGCTCTCGTCGTTTCCGTGATCGCGGAGCCCGCTCAGCCCGTCGTGATCCGCACCGTCCAGGCCCCCGAGGCGCTCCGGTCCTCCGCCTGGACCCGGACGTTCGCGCCCGGCACCTCGAAGCTCTCCCCGAGGCGCACCGGGGCGTCCGCGAGCGGCGGGTACACCGAGTCCTCCCAGCAGGACTCGGAGCCGGGGTGCGCGTCGAGGACCTGGATGGGGCCGCTGCCCGACTCGGTCCGGCTGCGGACCCGGTAGACGAGGACGCCCCGCTCGCACGTCGACCTGTCGTTGCCCACCGGCCCCCTGGCCTCGAAGGCGATCGCGCTGTCCGGGCCCGTCGGGACCACCGCCAGCTTGGTGCCCCGGCCGACGCCGACGGTCCGCGATCCGGGGGGCGCCGCCACACCCACCGCGCTCGCGGACGTGCCCGGCGCGCCCGGACCACGCACGGACGTCCGCAGCCCGCCCGAGAGCGGCACCCGCGGCCCCTGCCAGGCCACCCCCGCCCCACTCGCGCCGGTCTTCCCGCTCGCCCCGCTCGACGCGGCCGGACCACTCGCCGCCGACGCGGCCGGGCCGGTCGCCAGCACCCCGGTGCCGGCGGCTCCCCGGGCGCTCGCGCCGGCCGAACCGACCGTGGAGTGCGCGGGTCCGGCCTCCAGCGGCTCCAGCGTCAGCCGGGTGGTGCCGGAGCCCAGTACGCACGCCACCTGGTGCGGTTCCAGCCACCCCAGCCGCCACTTGTGCCAGCCGAAGAGGTCGGGGGCGAGGCCGAACTGGCTGCCCATGAGGTCCCAGTCGCCCACATAGGTGTCCCAGTCGCCCTTGCCGTCGGTGGGGCGGTGGTAGAGATCGGGCAGGTCGAAGACATGGCCGGTCTCGTGCGCGAGGACGAGACGGTCCGGCGGGTGCTTCTCGAAGACCGTGACGACGCGCCGGATGTCCTTGCCGTCCGCGCGCAGAGGCGTGTCCAGGTTGACGACCTTCGTGGCGTCCGAGTCGACGCCCGGAGCGTCCGGGTCCGCGACGAAGTAGACGATGTCGTAGCGCGAGAAGTCGACCCGCGGGTCGGCCACGGCGAGGGCGTCGCGCAGATAGGCGGCACGGTCGCCGGCGTTCCAGTCGCGCTGTATGGCGTACGAGGTGGAGGCGTGCGGCATCTGGATCCAGGCGCGCCGGGGATGCGGCCGGACCGTGAACTTCCCGTACGAGGCCTGCTCGAAGAAGCGGCTGGTGGCCGGGAAGTAGTCGCCCGTCAGCTCGGCGGGCGTGGTGTGCGGGGTGGAGTCCGGGAAGGACAGGAAGACCATCACGGCGTCGAGGGGGCGGGTGGGGCGCACATAGGCGGCGTTCCAGGTGTCGGCGCCCTCCGAGTGGTGCGCCCCTGTCCGCGTCAGGGCGCAGGGCGACGCGAGGGGTTCGGCGAGCGCGTGGCCCGGCCCCAGGGAGGTCGCCGCGAGCGCGGTCATCGAGGTGAACATGGCCGCGGTGCTGCGCCAGCGGGGCGCCCCGTCGCGGGCGGGACCGCGCAGGAGCCCGCGAGCGAGAACCCTCAAGGGGAGCGGACGCGGCACGTCGACCTCCGGATGCGGTTGTGGGTCACCGCATCCAGCCTGATTGAATTTGTACTATTTCGCCCTGTTTGTCTGCACCGGAAGAGTGAGTGCCAGGGCCGGCCGACACCCCCGGACATGCACGGAACGTCACGTGCGGTCGACGGGACGGGGAACCGTCCGGATAACAGGCAGAAACGATCTGTCAGAACAGGGGGTTGTTCCTGGACACTGGACAGTGGCTGCACCGTTTCGGGGGCAGCCTCTATGATCGGCACACTTTCCTGCACGGACACGGCTTGTGCGGCCGCCCATCACCGGCCGACCGCCCCGAATGACCCATACGAAGAACGAGTGCACTGCGGGAGCGAGCGGTGAGCGGAACGTCCGAAGGGCCGGCGCCCGCGGGAGACCTCGTCCGGCCGGCCGTCACAGAACGTCACGTCGACACGTCTTCTCGTACGTCCGCCGGAACCTCTCCCGGCCCACCCGCCCCCTCCGTACCGTCCGTGGCGCCGGGGCCGCCTTCCGGGACACCGGCACCCCTGGCGGTTCCCGACGGAACGTCACTCCGTACCTTCCACGCGGCCTTCGCCACCGCTCCCCTCGCGATGGCCGTCGTCGACCGCGAGGGTCTCGTCGTCACCGCCAACGAGGCGCTGGGCACGCTGCTCGGCGCCGAGGCGCGGACGTTCACCGGGCGGGCCGCCGCCGACCTGGTGGACCTGGCCTCCGACGCCCGCACCTGGCACGCGTACCGCGAGATGCTGGGCGGCAGCCGGGCCCGGCTGCGCTGCACCCGCCGGCTCAAGCATCCCGACGGCCAGGTGATCTGGGCGCAGGTCACGATCGCGCCACTGCCCCCGCAGGAACGGGCGGTGCTGATCTCGGTCACCGACATCGGCGCGCGGCGCGAACTCCAGGCGCGGCTGCGCCACTTGCAGATGCACGACCCGGTGACCCGGCTGCCCAACCGCACCCTGTTCTTCGAGCGCCTCTCGGCGGCGCTGGAGGCGGAGGCGTACGAGGAGTGCGGCACCGGCCGGATCGGGCTCTGCTATCTGGACCTGGACGGGTTCAAGGCGGTCAACGACACACTCGGCCACCGGGTCGGGGACCGGCTGCTCGCGGCGGTCGCGGAGCGCCTGACGCGCTGCGCCGAGGAGGCCGGCCTCACGCGGGCGGCCAGTCCCCTGGTGGCCCGGCTGGGAGGGGACGAGTTCGCGCTGCTCGTCGAGGACTCCACGGGCACCGACCAGCTCGCGGATCTCGCCGAGTCCGTGCTGAAGTCGCTCCAGGCACCGTTCGACCTGTCGGGGCAGCGGCTGTCCCTGTCGGCGTCGATCGGGGTCGTCGAGCGGCGCGCCACCGGCACCACGGCGACCGGTCTGATGCAGGCCGCGGACACCACGCTGTACTGGGCGAAGGCGGACGGCAAAGGCCGCTGGACGCTCTTCGACCCGGAGCGCAACGCGCACCGCATGACCCGCCAGGCCCTGTCGTCCACTCTGCGCGCGGCCGTCGAGCGGGGTGAATTCGCCCTGGAGTACCAGCCGTTGGTGGGGATGGAGGACGGCGGTGTGCACGGGGTCGAGGCGCTGGTGCGCTGGAACCACCCGAGGTTCGGGACGCTGACCCCGAACCGGTTCATCGGACTGGCCGAGGAGGACGGCTCGATCGTCCAGCTCGGCCGCTGGGTGCTGGCCACCGCCTGCCGCCAGGCGCGCCGCTGGCAGCTCGACCGTCCGGGCGCCCCGCCGATCTTCGTCAGCGTCAATGTCGCCGTGCGCCAGGTCTGGGACTCCGACCTGGTGGCGGACGTGGCGAAGATCCTGGCGGAGACCGGACTGGCCCCGCATCTGCTCCAGTTGGAACTGACGGAGTCGGCGGTGATGGGTTCGGCGGGCCGTCCGCTCCAGGCGTTGCAGGCACTCAGCGACATGGGGGTCCGCATCGCCATCGACGATTTCGGCACCGGCTACTCGAACCTCGCCTACCTGAGCAGGCTCCCGGTGTCGGTGCTGAAGCTGGACGGCTCGTTCGTCCGCGGCTTCCAGTACGAGAACGCCGACGGTTCGTCCGCCCACCCCAACCCGGCCGACGAGGTCATCGTCGAGGCGCTCATCCAGCTCGCCCATCGGCTCGGCCTGACGGTCACCGCCGAATGCGTGGAGACCGCCTCGCAGGCGTCACGGCTGCGCGGGATCGGCTGCGACACCGGCCAGGGCTGGCTGTACTCCCGGCCGGTGGCGCCGGAACGCATCTCGGCGCTCCTGATGTCGGCGTCCTGCCCTCAGGCCTGAGTGGTCCGCGCCCCCGGCAACCCGTAGGCGTCCGCGATCAGTTCGTACGAGCGCAGCCGTACGTCGCCGCCGTGCGCGTTGCCCGTGATCATCAACTCGTCGGCGCCGGTGCGCTTCTGGAGGTCGTCGAGGCCGGCGCGCACCTCGTCGGCGGTGCCGTGGATGACGTTGGCGTTCCAGGATCCGACGAACTCCCGCTCCATCGGGCTGAATTCGTAGGCCTCCGCCTCCTCCGGGGTGGGCACGAGTCCGGGACGCCCGGTGCGCAGGCGGACCATGCTCAGCGCGGCCGCCAGCACCTGGCGGCGGGCCTCCTTCTCCTCGTCCGCGGCGAGCGCGGAGACGCCGATGAGGGCGTAGGGGGCGTCGAGGACCGCGCTCGGCCGGAAGGACTCGCGGTAGAGGTCGAGCGCCGGGACGGTGTTCTGCGCCGAGAAGTGGTGCGCGAAGGCGAACGGCAGGCCGAGGACCCCGGCGAGGCGGGCGCTGAAGCCGGAGGAGCCGAGCAGCCAGACCGGGGGCCGGTGCGGGGACTGGACGCCGCCCGGCGAGGTCGCCTGGACGGGGCCGGGGACGGCGTGGATGCGGGCGTAGGGGTGGCCGTCGGGGAAGTCGTCGTCCAGGAAGCGGGTGAGTTCCGCGAGCTGTTCGGGGAAGTCGTCGGCGCCCTCGCCCAGCCGCTGGGTGCGGCGCAGCGCGGCGGCCGTGGCGCCGTCCGTGCCCGGTGCCCTGCCGAGGCCCAGGTCGATGCGGCGCGGGGCCATCGCCTCCAGGGTGCCGAACTGCTCCGCGATGACCAGCGGGGCGTGGTTGGGGAGCATCACTCCGCCGGAACCCAGGCGGATGCGGTCCGTGTGGGCGGCCAGGTGGGCGAGGATCACCGCGGGCGAGGAGCTGGCCACGCCGGGCATCGAGTGGTGTTCGGCCACCCAGTAACGGTGGAAACCGCGGGACTCCGCGAGGCGGGCGATCTCGACGCTGGTGCGCAGCGCGTCGGTCGCGGTGCGGCCCGCGCCCACGGTGACCAGGTCCAGTACGGACAGGGGCACGGGGGCGGTGCCCTGTGCCGTACCTCGGATCTCGTCCGTCTCGGCCGTCTCGTCCACCGGGGTGCCTCCTGTTGCGTACGCGATGGTGTCCTCGCCATACGAACAGGAGGCTGTCTCCGCTTATTCCCTTCGGGTGGGCGGGGAGCGCCCCGGGACGGGGGCGGGGAAGCCTGGTCCCGCCCCCGTCCCGGCCCGTCCCGTTCTTCACGCCTGGACGATGGGTTCCCTGGTGAAGAGGGTGCCGAGGGCCGGGGCGTTCACGCGGCGGCCCGTCAGGCGCAGGGCCTCCCAGACCGTGACCTGGTTCGCGGTGAGGACCGGTTTGGCGAGCTCCTTCTCCAGGGCCGTGAGATGGGAGACGGTGTGCAGGGCCGTGTCGGGGAGGAGGATCGCGTCGGCGTCCGGGTGGTCCGCCTCCCGGGCCAGCGCGAGGACCTCGCCGTAGTCCCAGCCGGCGGCCTCGGCGGCGGTGACGACACCGGAGCCGCGCACCGCGGCCACCTCCGTGCCGGTCTCCTTCAGGAACCCCGCGAAGAGCGCGGCCACGTCGTCGGGGTAGGTCGCCCCGATCGCGACCCGCCTCGCCCCGAGCTCCCGCACCGCGTGGGTGAAGGCGAAGGACGTCGAGGAGGCGGGCAGCCCGGCCGCCCTGGCGAGGCCGCGGACCTGCTCGTGGGCGCCCTGTACCCCGAACACGAAACTGCCGCCCGTACACGCCCAGACCACGGCCTCCGCGCCGGACAGGCGCAGCTCCTCGACGCCCGCCGCGAGGCGGTGTGCCGAGCCCCTCTCGAGGAGCGCGTCCACGCGGTGGGCGTCCTCCTCCATGTCCGTGTGCACGACGGTCAGGCGGATGTCGCTGCCGAGCAGCTGCTCGACGCGCGGGTAGTCGTCCTCGGCCGAGTGGCCCGGGTAGAGGAATCCGAGTGCGGTCATGCCCAACCTTCCTGTTCTTCGGGAAGTACGGGTCCCCGGCGGGCGGCCTGATCAATCAGCCGCCGGCAGGGGCCCACCGCCCGGGTACCCAGTTGGCGCAACGCCGCCCACATCGTCACCTGGTTGGCCGAGATCACCGGTATCCGCAGTTCCGCCTCCAACTGGGGGACGACGTCGTACGTCGGGAGGTCGGCGCAGCTCACGAAGAGGGCGTCCGCCGCCCCGCGCGCGGGGCGGCGGGCCACATCGCCCGCTCCCCGGCGAGCCCGCCGACGAAGCCGCCGGACGCGCACGCGTACGCGACGACCCCGCGCCGCGGACGCGGACCGCCGGGAAAGGAAACGTCCGTGGCAGACACCGGCCTCGAAGAGGGGAACGGGCGGCAACGGACCGTATGCGAGGCCGTGTTGACGAAGGTAGGTTCGGGTGCGAGCGTGGCCAATCCGCCCATCTCGGACGGCTCGGATCCCGTTCGCCGCACGTCTCCCCGGTCATTTCGCCCCAGGATCTCCCAGAGAAGCGGACTCCCCTTGCGAAACGGTTTCCTCCGATGAACGCCCGTGTGTCCCCCGGCGCGTCCGGCCCGTCGGACCGGGCCACGCTGCTCGTCCTGGACGCCGACCCGCTCCCCCGGCTGGGCCGGCTCACCGGCCGGGTGCGGATCGAGCACGCCGACGAGTCCACGCTCGCGGAGCGGCTGCCGCACGCGGACGTGCTGCTCGTGTGGGACTTCACCTCGGGGGCCGTACGCCGCGCCTGGCCGGGCGAGGGGCCCCGGCCGCGCTGGGTGCACACCGCGAGCGCGGGCGTGGACCATCTGATGTGTCCCGAGCTCGCCGCCTCCGACACGGTGGTGACCAACGCGCGCGGCGTCTTCGACCGGCCGATCGCCGAGTACGTGGCCGCTCTGGTCCTCGCCATGGCGAAGGATCTTCCGCGGACCTGGGACCTCCAGCGGCGGCACGAGTGGCGGCACCGCGAGTCGCAGCGGGTGGCCGGGACCCGTGCCTGCGTGGTGGGGTCGGGGCCGATCGGGCGGGCGATCGTGCGCACCCTCAAGGCGCTCGACGTCACCACGGCGCTGGTGGGACGCGTCCCGCGCACCGGGATCCACGGTCCCGGGGAGCTGGACCGGCTGATGGCGCGCGCCGACTGGGTGGTGTCGGCGGCGCCGCTCACCGCGGAGACACGCGGCATGTTCGACGCCCGGCGCTTCGGGATGATGCAGCCCTCGGCCCGCTTCGTCAATGTCGGGCGCGGGCAGCTCGTCGTCGAGGAGGCGCTCGCCGAGGCGCTGTCGAAACGGTGGATCGCGGGCGCGGCCCTCGATGTCTTCCGGCACGAACCCCTCGGCCGCGACAGCCCGTTGTGGGACGTCCCGGGTCTGATCGTGTCGCCGCACATGAGCGGGGACACCGCCGGCTGGCGGGACGAACTGGGTGAGCAGTTCGTGGAGCTGTACGAGCGCTGGGCGGCGGGCAGGCCGCTGTCGAACGTGGTCGACAAGAAGCGCGGGTACGTGCCCGGACACTGAACCGTCCCGGAGGGACTCAGGTCGTATCCGCTCGTATCCGCGCCGGGAGGGCCGGTCCGGAACCGACCGGGCCGACGCCTCACAACTCCTCGGCCGCCGGCGCAAGGCTGAATCCGGTCCGAATACATCGCATGGTCTCGGGTAGCCGCGCGGCCATGGCTCCACCACTTGAGAACGCACGTGCGAACACAACGGGAAACAAGAGACATCCGTCCGGGACGACCCGCCGGTCGCTGCTCGCGGGGGTCGCGGCGCTCGGCGCGCTCGGCGCCGCCGGCTGCAGTCGCGTGGCCACGGCGTCGTCGAGGGACGGCGGGGATCTCCTCGACCGGCTGAGGGCGCAGGGCGTCGTCCGTCTCGGCATCGCGGGCGAGATCCCCTTCGGCTACATCGACCGGGACGGCGAACTGACCGGCGAGGCACCGGAACTCGCCAAGGCCGTCTTCGAACGGCTGGGCGTCGACCGGGTCCAGCCCGTGCCGACCGAGTTCGGATCCCTCATACCCGGGCTCAACTCCCAGCAGTTCGACGTCGTCTCCGCCGGGATGTACATCAACGCCGAACGCTGCGAACAGGTCATCTTCGCCGACCCGGACTACCAGATGCTCGACGCGTTCATCGTGCGCAAGGGCAACCCGAAGGGGCTGCACGACTACCGGGACGTCGTGGCGAAGAAGGCCAGGTTCGCGACCGGGACCGGCTACGCGGAGATCCGGTACGCCGTCGAGGCCGGGTACGAGGAGAGCGACATCCTGATCGTGCCCGACCAGGTGGCGGGGCTGAACGCGGTCGAGGCGGGGCGCGCCGACGTCTTCGCGGGGACGGCGCTGACCGTCCGCGAGGTCGTGCGGAACTCCGCGAGGGCCGAGAGCACCAAGGCCTTCGCGCCGCTGGTCAAGGGCAAGCCGCACGTCGACGGCGGTGGATTCGCGTTCCGTTCGCCGGAGACGCGACTGCGGGACGCCTTCAACGTCGAGCTGCGGAGGATGAAGGCGAGCGGCGAACTCTTCCGCATCCTGCGGCCGTTCGGCTTCACCAGGGCCGAGATGACCGACATGACCGCGAAGGAGCTGTGCCGCGGATGACATCGGGACTCTGGAAACTCGTCCTCGAAGGGATCTGGGTCACCGTCCAACTGCTGTTCTTCAGCGCGCTGCTGGCCGGAGCCATGTCCTTCCTGGCAGGAATCGCGCGTACGTCGAACCGGTGGGCCGTCCGCTTCCTCGCGGGCTTGTACACCGAGGTGTTCCGCGGCACCTCCGCGCTGATCATGATCTTCTGGGTGTACTTCGTGCTGCCGCTCGCCTTCGGCTGGCAGCTCGTCCCGCTGTGGGCGGGCACCCTGGCGCTGGGGCTGACCTACGGGGCGTACGGCTCCGAGATCGTGCGCGGCGCGCTGAACGCGGTCGACCCGGCCCAGCGCGAGGGCGGTATCGCGCTCAGTTTCACCCCCGGGCAGCGGATGCGGCTGATCCTGCTGCCGCAGGCGGTACCGGAGATGATCCCGCCCTTCTCCAACCTGCTGGTCGAACTGCTCAAGGGCACGGCACTCGTCTCCGTGATGGGGATGGGCGACCTGACCTTCAGCGCCAACCTGGTGCGGCTCGCCCTCCAGCAGAGCGCGGAGGTCTACACGTACGTCCTGCTCATCTACTTCGTCATCGCCTTCCTGCTCACCCGGCTGATGCGCGGCCTGGAGAAGCGGCTGAAGGCCGGGGTCGGCAGGGCACCGCACAGCAGGCCGGCCCGCGAGGCGAAGCGGGCCGCGACGACCGGTGCCGGCGCGGGTGCGGGTGCCGCCGCGGGCGGAGGCGCCTCATGAGCACCACACCCCTCACCTCGACGCCCCTCAGCGCCACTCGCCCCGACGCCACACCCCTCGGCGCCACGCCCCTCATGAAGACGACGATCGGTGGTGCCTCGTGACCTGGGACTGGAGCGCCGTCGGCGACTTCATGCCGCACTTCCGGGACGGTCTGCTGGTCACCCTCGAGGCGCTGGCCCTCGGCTCGGTGATCTCGTTCGTTCTCGGCCTGGTGTGGGCGCTGCTGATGCGGGCGCCGACGCGCTGGGTGCGCTGGCCGGTCGGGGTGGCCACCGAGTTCGTGCGCAACACCCCGCTGCTGGTGCAGCTGTTCTTCCTCTTCTACGTGCTGCCCGAGTGGAACATCACGTTCTCCGCGCTGACCACTGGTGTGATCGCGATCGGGCTGCACTACTCGACGTACACGATGCAGGTCTACCGGGCCGGTATCGAGGGCGTGCCCGCCGGCCAGTGGGAGGCGGCCACGGCGCTCGGCCTGCCCGCGCGGCGCACCTGGACGGCGGTGATCCTGCCGCAGGCGGTCCGCCGTGTGGTGCCGGCGCTCGGCAACTACGTCATCGCGATGCTCAAGGACACCCCGATGCTGATGACGATCACCGTGCTGGAGATGCTGGGCGAGGCGCGGCTGTACTCGCAGCAGCACTTCCAGTTCACGGAGCCGCTCACGGTCATCGGCGTGGCCTTCATCCTCATTTCCTACCCGGCTTCCCTGCTGCTGCGAGCCCTGGAGCGACGCCTTGTCCGCTGACACGAACGCCGACACGAACACCGGCCCGAACGCCGGCCCCGACATCGAGACCGGCCCCTTGAAGGACCTCGCCAACCCTCCGGTGGACGGCAGCGAGCTGATCCGCTTCGACAAGGTCACCAAGCGCTTCGGGGACAACACCGTCCTCGACGGGCTCGACTTCCGCGTCGACTCCGGCAGGCACGTCACGCTGATCGGCCCGTCCGGTTCCGGCAAGACGACGATCCTGCGGCTGCTGATGACCCTGGCCCGGCCGGACGAGGGCACGATCACGGTCGCCGGGGACCGGTTGTTCCCCGCGCGGGGGAAGCAGGTCCGCGAGGTCCGCAAGAAGATCGGGATGGTCTTCCAGCAGTTCAACCTGTTCCCGAACATGAGCGTGCTGCGCAACGTCACCGAGGCGCCCGTGACCGTGCTCGGCCTGTCCCGGGACGAGGCCGAGGAACGGGCCCGGGAACTGCTGGACCTGGTCGGTCTCGCGGACAAGTGCGACGAGCGGCCGGGCCGGCTGTCCGGCGGCCAGCAGCAGCGCGTGGCCATCGCCCGCGCGCTGGCGATGCGGCCGCGGATCCTGCTGCTGGACGAGGTGACGTCCGCGCTCGACCCCGAACTCGTCGCGGGCGTCCTCGACGTCCTGCGTGACATCGCCCACACCACGGACATCACGATGCTCTGCGTGACCCACGAGATGAATTTCGCCAGGGACATCTCGGACCAGGTGCTCATGTTCGATTCTGGCCATGTCATCGAATCCGGTCCGCCGGAGCGGATCTTCGGCGACCCGGAGCACGAGCGGACCAGGGAGTTCCTCGGCGCGGTCCTCTGACGACCGGGAGCGAACGGGGGGGCGGGGGGACGGCACGCGCGGCAAGGCGCGAGGTCCGGCCGGTGGGGCATGCCTGAAGGGTCATGCCATTGGCATATGCCAGGGTGGCGCGCTCCTGCTGAGAGGCGTGGGGCGCGCCACCAATCTCGTCAACAGACCACCACAGATGGCGCCTTGACCGTTATCGTGTAATGGGCCCAGGTGTCCGGGCCGACGTCATTTTTGAGCCGGACCATGAAGCGCAGGGGGAAACCGTGGCGCTGATGAACGAGCCGACCGCGCCGTACCACTCGGCCCAGGACGCGCTGCGCGTCCTGGAGACCGTGTCGCAGCACACGACCGGCGTCACCGCGAACGAACTCGCCCGCCAGGCCGGCCTCGGCGCCGACCGGCTGACCGCACTGCTGCGCATGCTGCGCCGGGAGGGCTACGTCGAGCAGGTCACGGACGGCGCGTACGTCACCGGCGCCGCCCTCGGCCGTCTCGGTTCCGCCCACGGCCGCGAGCAGGCGCTGCGCGACAAACTCCAGCAGACGATCGACCGGCTCCGCGACTCGGTCGGCGCGGCGATCTACATCAGCCGCTACATCGACGGCGAGGTGCACGTCACCCAGTACGCGGAGAGCCCGTCCACCCCCGCGGTCAACGAATGGGTCGACTTCCGCTCCTCCGCCCACGCCAGCGCGGTCGGCAAGAGCCTTCTCGGCCAGCTCGACCACAACGGCCGCCGCGACCACCTCGCCCGCCACAAGATGGCCCGGCTCACCTCGCGGACCATCACCAGCGAGCGGCTCCTGCTGTCCCGTCTCGACTCCCAGCCGGCCACCGTGCCCGTCCTCGACCTCCAGGAGTACGCGATCGGCACGGTCTGCGCGGCGGTCCCGATCACCGCCGGCTCCTCCGTCGGCTGCCTCGCCCTCTCCCTGCCGGTCGAGCACGCCCATCGGCTCCGCCGCGCCGCGGACACGCTGAACCGCGGCGCGACTCCGGTACTGCTCTCCCTCGCGATCTGACGGCCGCCACCGGGCCCGTACGGGGTCCGCGGCCGTGGTCCGTGCGAGCGGTGCGCGCGGCTGGTCGGAAGCACCCCCGCGGACCAGGTAGTATTTCTTTCGTCGCCGACCGCGAAAGCGGAAGGCGAGAGTCATGCGCCGCTAGCTCAGTTGGTTAGAGCAGCTGACTCTTAATCAGCGGGTCCGGGGTTCGAGTCCCTGGCGGCGCACATCGGTGAAGGCCCTCCACTTCGGTGGGGGGCCTTCACGCATGTCCGGACAACCTCAGGCGCCTCCGGTCACCCCGGTCCGCTCCGCCGTGACGAACTCGGTCAGCACCCGCGCCAGCAGCTCCGGATCCCGTGCCCCGCACAGTTCACGCGCCGAGTGCATGGACAGCCCGGCCACCCCCACGTCGACGGTCGTCACACCGAGGCGGGCCGCGGTGACCGGACCGATCGACGTCCCGCACGGCATCGCGTTGTGGGAGACGAACGGCTGCCACGGCACCCCCGCCCGTTCGCACGCGGCGGCGAAGGCGGCGACACCGACGCCGTCGCTGGCGTACCGCTGGTTGACGTTGACCTTGATCACGGGGCCGCCGTTGGGCAGCGGGCGGTGGTCCGGGTCGTGGCGTTCGGCGTAGTTGGGGTGGACCGCGTGGGTCATGTCGGAGGAGACGCACAGGGCGTCGGCGAGGGCGCGGTCGAAGTCCTCCGGCCCGCCGCCCCTGGCGGTCACGGCGCGGCCGAGCACCCGTTCCAGGAAGGGGCTCTGGGCACCGGACTCCGATCCGTTGCCGACCTCCTCGTGGTCGAAGGCGGCCAGCACCGGTATGAACGCGGGCGGCCGTTCCGAGCCGGCCGCGGCGACCAGGGCGGTGACACCCGCGTGCACCGAGATCTGGTTGTCGAGGCGCGGGGCGACGATGAACTCCTCGTCCGCCCCCAGGTATCCGGGTGGCTGGATGTCGTGCAGCATGAGGTCCCAGCCGAGGACCTCCGTGGCGTCGGCGCCCGCCTCGTCCGCGATCCGGCCGAGCAGGGCGCCGGGCGCGGAGCCACCGAGCCCCCACAGCGGGGTCATGTGCCGCTGCCGGTCCAGGGCGAGCCCCTCGTTCACGGCCCGGTCCAGGTGGATGGCGAGCTGCGGCACCCGCAGCAGCGGCTTGTCGACGCGGACCAGCCGGGTCGAACCGTCCCGCAGGGCCAGCCGCCCCGAGACACCCAGGTCCCGGTCGAGCCAGGTGTTGAGCGGCACTCCGCCGTAGATCTCCACGGCGATCTGCCGCCACCCCGCCGAGCCGGTGTCCGGCGTGGGCTTGACCCGCAGGTTCGGCGAGTCGGTGTGCGTGCCGACGATCCGGAACGGGGTGCCGGCCGGGGCGTCCGGTGGGACGTACCAGGCCACCAGCGCTCCCCCGCGCACGACATAACGGCCCCCTTCGGCTCCGGCCGTCCACTCGTCCCGCTCCCGCAGCTCCGCGAAACCCGCCTTCTCCAGGCGCTGCGCCGCGCTCGCCACCACGTGGTACGGCGAGGGGCTGGCTCTGACGAAGCTGAACAGGTCGTCGTTGTGTCCGCGGTCGAGCGTGTCATGCGTGGGGGACATGAGTGCCTTTCGGGAGCCGTCGAGGGGTGGGTGGGGGTGGGGGACCACGCCGCCGGACGCGCGGTTCGGCCGGGGCGACGGTCCTGCCGGGAGGCGGCCTGGGACCCAGGGGCATGACACCCTCCCGACCGGGTCCGGGCCTCGGCACACGCGACACCACCGACGTCACGCACATCACCGAGGTCATGGACATCACCGAGGTCACCGACGGCACCGGCGCGGACGTGGGCCGGGGCGGCAGCGCCCCGCGGCTTCCGTGTCCGCGACCCGGATCAGGCAACGCAACGCCCTTCTTCCCTCGGTTCGGGGCTCTGGCGCACAGGCCCCTCGGCACACGTGCCCGGATATCCTCCCCGCGGAAAGCGGCCGGGATGCCTCAAGTCCCGACCGTTCGCAAGACACCACCGGACGCCACCGGACACCCACCGGCCCCGCGAACCATCGGGCCGAGGCCACCGGACACCGCGCCCACCCCGCCCCGCCCCGCCCCGCTTGAGCGGCGGTCCCCCGAACCGGCCCCGAGGTCAGCGCGTCAGCAGTTCCTCCCGCCCGTGCGCCCGGTACTGGGCCACCAGCCCGGCCGTGTCCGTCGCCGTCAGCCTCCGGTACGTCTCCTCGCCCGGGGGCCGCCACCACACCGGGTCGGCGCAGTGGAAGCCCTCGCGCCTCAGGGCCACCCGGTGGATCTTGTTGGTGGCGGTGACGGGCATCCGCTCCACGAGACGCAGGAACCGGGGTGCCATCTTCGTGCCCAGATCCGGCTGGGCGCGCAGGAACGCGGCGAAGGGCGAGGGGCCGAAGCGCGCGCCGTCCTTGAGGGCCAGTGTCGCCATCACCTGGTCGCCCGCCACCGGATCCGGCACGGCGTACACCGCGACGGCGGCGGCGTCCTCGTACCGGGCCAGGATGTTCTCGATCATCGCGGCGGCGAGGTTCTCGCTGTCGACGCGCAGCCGGTCGTCGGCCCGTCCGGCGAAGTAGAGGAAGCCGTCGGCGTCGCGGTAGAAGAGGTCACCGGTCCAGAACCAGTCCTCCCCGGCCTCACCGCTCCCCGTCCCCGCCTCCCCTGCTCCGGCGTTCCCCGTCCCCGCCTCCCCCGGCCCCGGTGACGCCCCCCGGCGCCGGGCCGCCTCGGCTCCGGGATTGCGCCAGTACCCCTCGAAGAGACTGGCGCCCCGGTTCACCAGCTCGCCTATCGCGTCCGCGCCGTTGAGCAGACGCCCGTCCCCGGCGAAGACGGCCGGCGGACACTCGCGCCGGGTGTCCGGGTCGAGCACCGCGAGGTCGTCGGCGGGCGCCGCCCGGCCGATCGCCCCGGCCGGGGTGCCGGGCGTGCGCTGGATGGCGGCGCCGCCCTCCGAGGAGCCGTACCCCTCGACGAGCCGTACCCCGAACCGCTTCTCGAAGGCGGCCGCGTCGACCGCTCCGGCCTCCGTCCCGAACCCCAGGCGCAGCGGGTTGTCGCGGTCGTCGGGGCGGGCGGGCGTGGCCAGCAGATATTGCACGGCACGGCCGACATAGGTGAAGTACGTGGCCCCGCAGGCCCGTACGTCGGGCAGGAACCCGGAGGCCGAGAAGCGGCGCCGCAGCGCGATCCCCGCGCCGGCCGCCAGCGCGGGAGCCCAGTCGGCGATCACCGCGTTGCCGTGGAACATCGGCATGCAGATGTAGTGGGTGTCGTCCGCGCGCACCCCGAAGTGGCCGACGAGCGACCGCCCTGCCGCGGCGATCCTGCCCTGGGTGCAGATCGCGGCCTTGGGCGCGCCGGTCGAACCGGACGTGAACAGCAGCAGGAAACGGCTGTCCGGACGCGCCCCGCCGTCGTCCGGACGCGCGCCCTCGTACGTCCTCAGGAGCTCGGCGTAGGCGTCCGTATCGGTCACCAGGACGTGCAGGCCGGGCAGTTCGAGTCCGTCGAGAAGCGGAACATGGGCCCGCTCGGTGACCAGGACGCGGCACTCGGTGTGCCGGATGTCCCGGGCCAGTTCGGGTCCGCGCCGGGTCGGGTTGATCCCCGCGACGGCGGCACCGGCGAGGGCGGCCGCGCCCAACCACAGTGGATACTCAGGGGTGTTGTCGAGCAGCACCCCCACATGCGGCTCCGCGCCCGGCGGCAGCAGCTCGCCGAGCAGCGCCGCCCGCGCCGCCGCGCCCTCCGCGACCTGGTGATGGCTGATGGCCCCGCCTTCGAACCACAGTCCCGGCCGGTGGTCACCCCACCGCTCCCGCACGAGCTCCCCGACGGTGCGCCTGCTGGCTCCCATGACAGTGCAAGGTAATTGACGGATCGTCAGATGTGGAGAGCACGGACGTGCCGGCTCGGCGCGCGCCCCTCAGATCCCGCCGAAGAGCGCGTCGCCGCTCGCGGACATCTCGTGGTACGTGATCATGAAGCCGACGCAGAAGGCGATGATCACACCGAAGAACGCCAACGTGACCAGGGTGCCCGCGGCCACCCTGGCCCGGCTCGGCTCGTGGGCCGTGGCCTTGTCGGGGTGCTGGGCGGTGTAGTGCACGGTGACGATGTCGCCCTCGACGACCGTCCGGCGCCCGTTGCTCTCCTCGAAGCGGACGGCACGGCCGTCGCGCGTCGTGAACTCGTAGACGTGGTGCAGGGTCGTGGTGACGGAGGTGTCGTTCCCGCCCCCGCTGACCGTCGTGTACGAGCGCAGACAGCGCGCCTCCGCGGTCAGTCCGCTGTCCCAGGCGCTGCGCAGCTCCAGCGAGCGGCGGACCACCTTGGCCGCCGCGAACAGCACCACCGCGATGATCAGCCCGGGCAGGGCATAGAAGAACACACTCATGACGATCCCCCGTCGGTCGGAAACGTTTCCCCGCACGCCGACCTGGTCGAGTCGACGTGCGGGGAACATACCCGCACCGAGGGCGTCCGCGCCTCAAGGAAGGCTCAGAACCGGGGCCTTGGGCGTGCGGGCACGTGCCTCAGAACGTGACGTCCGCGCAGGAGTAGAACGCGTTCGTCGTGTCCGCGACCGTCCACACCCCGAGGATGACGTGGTGTCCGCTCCTGCCGCCGGGCAGGGTGCCGGTGTGCGAGAGCGTGGACGGGGGGCGCTGTCCGTTGTAGGGGACCGTCAGGAACGGGGTGGTCTCCAGGTCGGCGCGGGTCAGCGCGTGGTTCTGGTTCCAGCCGGTCTTGGTGATGAAGTACTTGAAGTCGGTCGTCGCGTGCATCGCGGTGAACTGCCAGCGGAAGCCGTAGGTCTGTCCCGCGGTCACCTTGGTCGTCGGCCAGGCCGTACCCGCGGGGGTCCTGGGCTGGTCGAGCTGGCCGAAGTTGGTGTGGTTCGCGGAACAGATCCGGCCGTCGGCCGGGCCCGCCGCCGGGAAGCCCTTGAGGCCCTCGACGCTCTGCGGCTCCCACTGGATGTCACCGCAGTTGGCCACGATGCCGCCGTTCGCGGCGCACATCTTCTGCCGGCTGAGGGGCTGGTCGGTGTAGCCGTGGGCGCTGGCTCCGCCCGTGGAGAGCACGAAAGTACCCGCCGTGGCGAGACCGAGCGCCGCCGCGTACAACTTCGCTTTCCCGCCGGTGCGGGACCGGCCGGTGAGGTTCTGGTTCGTCCGTTTGCGCATGCTGCCGCTCCTGGAGGACGTGGGGGATGTTCCCGTGAGGCGCCCGCGCGAGGTTCAGGTCTAGACCAAGTACCAGATTATTGCGAGTAGTTGAACATGTCCATACCAATGCCCGACCCGACCGGCCGCCCCGCCCGAGCCACGCGGAAGCACGAGGCCTACGAGGACACCTCCCCGCGCCCCGTGCAGAACGCCACCGTCAAGTCCTTCACCAACGCCTTGCGTTCGTAGTCGTCCAGTTCGACCAGCCCGCGCAGGGTCAGCCGGGTCACCGTGTCCTCGACCGAGTCGACGACCGAGCCGAGCACGCTGTCGCGGTGCTGGGCGTCCAGGGCCGCGATCCGGCGGCGCTGCATCACGGCGGCGATCTCCGGCGCGTACTCGATCCGGGTGGGCTGCGCGGAGAACACCTCCAGACCGACGGGAGCCGTGTCCGCGGCCACCATCCGGGTCAGCGACTCGCCGACCGCGTCCGTGTTGCGCAGGGTCAGGTCCCTGATCACGGCGGGCGGCAGCTCGGCCGGCAGCTGGGAGAGCACCCGCGAGAGCGCCGCCTCCACGCATTCGCGCAGATACGTCCGGTGGTCGTCGACCGCGAGGGTGGCCCGCGCGGTGTCCTTGACGCGCCACACCACGAGCACGACCACCCGCAGCTCGACCCCGTTCGCGTCGACCACGGACATCGGCTCGCTGCGCCAGTGCCGCAGCCTCACATCGACCCGGCGGCGCAGCACCAGCGGGTTGACCCACATCAGACCGGTGCGCCGGACCGTACCGCGATAACGCCCGAACAGACCGAGCACCCAGGCCCGCCCGGTCCGGCCGCGGGCGAGACCGCCGAAGCCGAACAGACCGAGCGCGCCCGCCCCGGCGTAAGCGGCCCATTGCGCGGGGCCGAGTCCGGTGCCCGTGTGGCCGTGCAGCTCCAGCGCCGCCAGCACGGAGGGCGGCAGCAGACCCGCCCACCAGGTGGTGAGGGCGCATCCGGCCGCACCACAGGCCCCGGCCAGCACACCCGCCGCGCCGGGCAGCACCCGTGCCGGCCGTTCGACCAGCTCGGGGTCGGCCTCCGGCACCGGGCGCGGAGGCCGGCCGGGCGCGGGCCGCCGGATCCTCGGCTGCTCCCCGGTACCGCGCCGGCGGCCCACGACGGCGGGCGCGAGCGGCACGGACACCGGGTCCGGGTCGTCGCGGAAGAGCAGGTGAACGGGGATCTCGGTGGTGGCCTCGTTGTGGATGAGCCGGGCGGACCGGTGACCGCCGCCGCCCTCGGCCCCCGCACCGGACCACTGACCGCCGCCGCCCTCGGCCCCCGCACCGGACCACTGACCACCGCCGCCCTCAGCCGCCGTGCCGGGCCGCCGACCGCCGCCGTCGTCGTCGGCCGCCGTGCCGGGCCGGGGTTCCCCCGGAGGTGCTCCCTCGGACTCCGGGGTGTCTGACGTCGTCGCACTCATAGCTGCCTCCATGCCTCCGCGCCTGGAAGTGTGTTCACGGGCCGTGGGGAACCCGGCCGCTCAGGAGAAGAGCCGCCGCCAGGTCTCCGGTCCCGGGTAGCCGTCCGCCGCCCCGCCGCGCCAGCCCTGCGCCCGCTGGAACGCCTCGACGTTGCGCCGGTCCGCCTCGCCCCAGCGCGGCCCCGGACCGGACGTGTAGTACGTGCCGAACCCCTTCTCGACCAGCCGCTTCCCCAGCTCGGTCACCTGGGCGTCGTTCGCTCCGGGCCGGAACACCGCGCGTCCCGGATAGCCGGGCACGGCGTGCGGGGAACCCGGGCCGGCCGTCACGGCGGGGATGTTCCTGCCCTTCCCGCCCACCAGGTACGACCAGGTCGTCGGCCCCGGCAGCCCGTCCGCGTCGGCGCCCTTCCAGCCCTGCGCCCGCTGGAACGCCCGGGTGGCCCGCTTGTCCGCGGCCGACCAGCGCGGTCCCGGTCCCCCGGTGTAGAAGCGGCGCCCGCCCCGGTCCGCCAGGAGCCGGCCGAGCTGGGTGACGTACGCGTTGTTCGCGCCGGTCCCGAAGTACGCGGCCCCCGGATAACGGGTCGACGTGGACGGCGGCGACCCGCCCGCGCCCTCGGTGATCCCCCGGTGGCGATAGGGCACGTAGTGGTCCGAGTTCGTCCAGTACGCGTACGGAGTGGACTGCTTCCTGGCACGCGGCGGGCTCTGCTCGTAGGCGACGTACTGGGTGTGCGTGTAGTCCGTCCAGCCGCCGAAGACGACGACGTGCGAGCCCTTCTCGGGGCTGTCGGGGTTGTGGAAGAGCAGGATGTCGCCCGGCTGGAGCCGGTCCCGGGTGATCCGCACCCCGAAGCCGCCGAGGCTGCCGGTCCACTCGTTGCCCGGCAGGTTCCAGGCCATCGAGACGAAGCCCGAGCAGTCCTGCCGGTACCCGTCCCGCCAGTAGGCGTCCACGCTGTACGGCACCTGCGCGTCGATCCATGCCGTGGCACGGCTGATGATCGCGGCCCGCGTGGTGGCGGGCGCCCGTACCGTCTGCCCCGGTCCGGCGGGCGGCGCGGGCTTCCCCGCCGGGCCGTACAGCGGCGCCCGGCGGCCCTGGGGGGTGCCGTCGTGTCCGTCGGCCGGGGGAAGACCGGGCCGGACGGGTCCGTGCACGGCGGCGGCCGCCGGGACCGCGCCGAGGGCGGTACCCGCCGTGGCGGCCAGCGCGAGCGCCATGGGGGTTCGCGCGACCCCCGCCAGGCCGAGGACACGGGCACGGGCCGCCGGATGGCCCAGGGTGCCGGACGGCCCGGGCCGCGAGGAGACGGGCAGGACCCGCCGCCGGTGAACGCATCCGGGGCAGTCACAGTCACTCGCGGGATCGACCTCCTCGAACACCGGAGTCTTCATGCGACGCCCCTCACACTCCAGATTGAAATGTCCGCAATTCTGCACATTCGTCAGTTTCTCAACTGGCATCCGGCGCCGCACGCTGACGGTCCGAATGATGTACGGGACCGCCCCCACCTGCCCCGGAGCCGCCCACCTGGTCGGAAGCACCCCCGAGGGTCGGGTAGAGTTTTCCCGTCAGCAGGCGCCGCTAGCTCAGTTGGTTAGAGCAGCTGACTCTTAATCAGCGGGTCCGGGGTTCGAGTCCCTGGCGGCGCACCGACCGGAGGGCCTCCTCGTGAGAACGAGGGGGCCCTTCGTCATGTCCGGAGGCCGAGGGGCGGAAGCCGCGAGAGGCAGGGGCCCGGCGCCGTCCGTCGCGGAATCGGCGTCAAAGAATTGGCGCCAAACAGTCTAGGAACCACGGCGCTCACCCGTTCCAGGGTGACCTCAAGTGGCCTTCGGACCAGGTCAGTCGCTCCGGCCCGACCGCGTCACTCCGGTGGGCGGGCCCCGAACCTCCCGCGCCGACGCCGGGTTGCTCCCGCAGCCCGTGCGCGTGCGGTCGAGGACCGGCCCGGTCGGCGGCTTCGGGGAGCCGGCCGTCGACCGGGCCCGGTACCACCCACGGGCACCCCTCCTCACCACCCGACCCGGCGAACACGCCCGGCTCACCACCCACCCCACCGGGCACGCTCCGGCTCACGGCCGACACCGGCCGGACACCTTCCGTCTCACACCCCGCTCCCCGTGAGGTACGCCGAGACGACCACGTTCGCCGTGTAGCTGCCGTCGGCCCGGTCGAAGGTTCCGCCACAGGTGATCAGCCGCAGCTCGGCCCGCCCGGACTCCCGTACGCCATAGGCCTGCCGGGCATCGAAATGGTCACGCGGCAGAACCTGGACGTCGTCCACGGTGAACTCGGCGACCGTCCCGTCGTCGCGCATGACCCGGACGGTGTCACCGGGCTTGACGGCGCTGAGCCGGTAGAAGACCGCGGGCCGGGTCTCGGTGTCGACGTGGCCGACCATCAGCGCCGCCCCCGCGGCCCCCGGCTTCGCCCCCGACGCGTACCAGCCGACGACACCCGGCTGGTCGAACGGCGGCGGATCGATGGCACCCCGCCCGTCGAGCCCGCGGGCCACGACGGGCGCCTGCACGCCCATCGAGGGAATGTCGACGCGCTGCGGACGGGCGCTGCCGAGGGGCTTGAGCGCGGGGGGCAGCCGCACCTCCGGCGGCCTGCCGACGGCGGCGACGTCCCCCGTGGTCGGTGCCGACGTCCCCAGCCGCAGATCCGTCACCTCGCGGCCCCACAGCCACAGCCCGAGCAGCAGGACCAGCCAGGCCACACCGGTCAGCAGACGGCCGGTGCCGGGGGAACGCTCCCGTTCGGACATGTCAGTCGCGGCCGTCGTCGCCCCGGCGCGTGCCGCGGACCGCCACGGCGATCGCGGCGACGCTCGCGAGGACCAGGCCGACCACGGCCTGCCTGGTGCCGGGTCCGGCCGCGTGGGCGTCGTCCGCCGCGGCGAGGCGGGCGGTTCCGCCGCCGCCCGCGTTCACCGGCGCGACCGGAGAGGCGGGCGTGGCGACGCTCGGGGAGGAGTCGCGTGCCGGGACGGTGAGCGTGCCCTTGACCCGCTCGTGGTGGCCGTCGCAGTCGACCTGGATGCCGTAGTCGCCGGGCCGCAGCGCGGTACGGACGCGGGTGTCACCGACGAGTCCGCCGCCGCCCCCGCCGGTCAGCCGCGCGTCCGAGACGAACGCGTTCGACGCCGCGGTGCCCGTCCGGCCCGCACAGCCCATGGCCCGCAGCCGGATGTCACTGCCCGCGGCCGGGGACGCCGGGTTCACGGAGACACCGTCCGGTCCCGCGTCGGCCGCGTACGCGGCGGGCGTGAACGCCGCGGCGACCGCCGCCCCGGCACAGAGAGTGAGTCGCATCGAGCGCATCGTGAAACCTCCAGACAACTGGAGACTCCCCCTCGGGGCGGCGGCCCGCATCTTCAGGGGGCCGCCGCTGCTCCGTACGGGTCTGTGCGCGGCGCCGGGGGTTTGGGACCGGCTCGGCGCGCTCCGCGACCAGGACCGGGTCCCGGAGGTGCTCGCCGCGGCCGGGCTCCGGACCCGGGTCACGGCCGTGCGGCCCGCGGCCGGGCGGGCGTCCGGGGCGGTGGCTCAGACGCGGTCGACGAGGTCCGCGATCGAGTCGACGATCTTCGACGGCCGGTACGGGTACCGCTCGATCTCCTCGGGCGTGGTCAGCCCGGTCAGGACGAGGAAGGTCTGCATCCCCGCCTCCAGACCGGCCAGCACGTCGGTGTCCATCCGGTCGCCGATCATGGCGCTGGACTCCGAGTGCGCGCCGATGGCGTTCAGGCCGGTCCTCATCATCAGCGGGTTCGGCTTGCCCGCGAAGTACGGCTGCTTGCCGCTGGCCTTGGTGATCAGCGCGGCGACCGCTCCGGTGGCCGGCAGCGGGCCCTCGGTGGACGGGCCGGTCTCGTCCGGGTTGGTCGCGATGAACCGGGCGCCGCCCTTGATCAGCCTGACCGCCTTGGTCATGGCCTCGAAGGAGTACGTACGGGTCTCGCCGAGGACCACGTAGTCCGGCTCGTGGTCGGTCAGGACGTACCCGATGTCGTGCAGCGCGGTGGTCAGGCCCGCCTCGCCGATGACGTACGCCGTGCCGCCGGGCCGCTGGTCGTCCAGGAACTCGGCGGTGGCGAGGGCGGAGGTCCAGATGTTCTCGACCGGCACGTCCAGGCCCATGCGGTTGAGCCTGGCGTGCAGGTCGCGTGCCGTGTAGATGGAGTTGTTCGTCAGGACCAGGAAGGGCTTCCCGGACTCCCGCAGTCTCTTGATGAAGGCGTCGGCACCGGGGATGGGCACACCTTCGTGGATGAGGACGCCGTCCATGTCGGTGAGCCACGACTCGATCGGCTTGCGCTCTGACATGTGCTGGGTCTCCTGCCGTCCTGGCGTACGTACGCACTCGGTCCGCGGGCGCCGGAACGACACTGTGCCGACGCCCTCAGCCTAGTCAGGACGGTGCGGTGCCGGTCCGGTCAGACCGGTTTCACCGACACTCCGTCGATCACCCAGTACCAGTTGTTGCCGCCGGTGTAGCGGAACCGCACGCGCGCGGTCGTGGCACCCGCCGGGACCTGGAGGGTCAGCTTCTCCACGCGGGAGGACGTGTCGGCGGTGTACGTCTTCACGCCGACCGGCGCGGCACCGTCGTAGGAGACGAGCACCTCGCCCTTCTGCGGGGACTCCTGGCGGTAGTAGGTGGTGTACGTGAGGGTGGCGGCGGCGCCCCCGGTGACCGGGTACGCGGGGCTGACGAGTGTGGAGTCGAAGGTGCCCGAGAACGTCTTGTCCTGCCATTCGTCGCCGTCGGCCACGGCGAACACGTTGCGCGCGCGGACGTTGCTCTCGCGGTTCTGGCCGGCCTGCGCCTTCGTCCAGAACTCGTCCGTGGTGAAGGACCAGCCGCGCCACTCGGTGACGCCGCCCGTGCCCATGGCGGAGTTGTCGACCGACCAGCCGCTCGGCGGGGTGTGCGTGAAGCCGATCACCGAGGCGCCGATGCCGGTCTCGTCGACGCGGGTGGCGAGCTGCGGGCGCAGCGTGTCGAAGTCGTCCGGGACGGGCTGTTGCACGGGCCGTCCGTCGAGGCCCCAGGCCGGGTCGATCGCGACGCCCAGGTGGGCGAGGGCGGAGGCGGCGATGTCGGGCATCTTGACGTCGTGGCGCACCGATCCGGCGGCCAGGGCCGCGCCGGTCGCGATCATGAAGGTCTGCCGTTCGGGCGTGCTGGAGCCTCCGTGGCCGCCCGCGTCGGTGTGCCCGTGGTCGGCGGTGATCATGATCAGCCAGTCCTCGGAGGCGTACGTGGCACGGGCCTTGACCGCGGCGACCAGCTGACCGACCTGGGTGTCGACGCCGTGGATGGCGTCCAGGTACCGGGAGCTGGCGGCGCCGTAACTGTGGCCCGCGTGGTCGACGTTGTCGAGCTGGACGAACACCGCGTCCGGGTCGGCGTCGCGCAACCGGGCCACGGCACGCGAGGTGGTGCCGGTGTCGTACTCGGTGCCCGGGGTGGACACGCGGGTGTCGACCTTGGAGGAGAAGACCGTGTCGGTCAGGGGCGCCCAGGAGGAGACGGCGTACGTCGACAGGGACGGATCGGCGGTCTCGATCCGGGTGAGGAAGTCCGGGTACTGCGCGAACTTCTGGCCGGTGAAGGTGTTGTCCTTGACGTTGTGCTTGTCGGGCCAGACGCCGGTGATGATCGTGGACCAGCCGGGGCCGGAGAGGGTGGGCGCGAACGGGTTGGCGTAGATGCTGCTGGGCGCGGTGAGGCCCGCGGCCATCAGGGCGTCGAGGTTGGGGGCGTCGGCGTCCTTGACGCGGTCCAGCAGGGTGCCGTCGAGGCCGATGACGAGGACCTTGGGAGTCCTGGCGGCGGCTCGGGCTACGGAGGCGAGGGGGCCGGCGGCCAGGGCGAGACCGGCCGCGGAGGCGAGCAGGGAGCGACGGGACATGCGTGACGACACGTGATCCTCCGGAAAGGGGGACGAGGGTGTGGAGCACGGATGGACGGCGGGGGTGGCGCGGTGGGGCATGGCGACGGACCCGGTGGTTCCAGGGGCATCGCGAGTGGGTCGGGTCGGCCGGCGGCCTCTCGGCCGAGCGGTTCGGCCAACGGCCTTTCGGCCGGGGGTGGTTCGGCCGGAAGCGGTTCGGCCGGGGGTGGCTCAGCTCCCGGTGGCGGACTTCCAGTCCTCGACGTACGTGGTCAGGTTCTCGTCGATGTCGGACCAGTCCGGCTGGAAGACCTCGACGCCGTCCATGACCTCGGTGAGCGCGATGGCGTTGGCGTCGGTGGCCTTGACGTCCTTGCGGGCGGAGAAGCCGCCGCCGATCTCGCTGACCTGCTGCTGCGCGGCGGCGGACAGCATGAAGTCGAGGAGCTTCCTGCCGTTCTCGGAGTGCGGCGCCTTGGTGACGAGGCCCGCGGCGTAGGGAAGCGCGAAGGTGGTCGGCTTCCCGGCGGCGTCGGCGGCCTTGTCGGTGGCCTGGGGGAACCAGATGCCCAGGTTCGGCATGTCCTTGGACTGCGCGTAGTTCATCTGGACGTCCCCGTTGGCGACCAGCAGTTCGCCCTTGTCGACCTTGGGGGCGAGTTTGCCGGTGGACGCGGACGGGCCGACGTTGTTGGCCTGGAGCTTCTTCAGGTAGGCGAGCGCCGCGTCCTTGCCGCCGAAGTCGTGGATCGCCTTGATGAGCACGGCGGTTCCGTCTCCGGCGACGCCCGGGGTGGAGTACTGGAGCTTGTTCTTGTACGTCCCGTCCAGCAGCTCGTTCCAGCTGGTGGGCGCCTGCTTCAGCTCCTTCTTGTTGTAGACGAACCCGAAGTAGTTGTTGACGACGGAGGTCCAGGTAGCGTCGGCGGCCTTGTCGGCCCCGTCGACCTGCTCGGAGCCCTTGGGGGCGTACTTCTGGAGCAGCCCCTTGCCGTCGGCCTGCTGGATGAACGGCGGGAGCGTGACCAGGACGTCGGCCTGCGGGTTGGTCTTCTCGCGGACGGCCCGCTGGACCATCTCGCCCGAGCCTCCCTCGACGTATTCGACCCTGATCCCGGTCCGCTTCTCGAAGTCCTCGAAGACTCTGTCGTACCAGCCGTCCCCGTTCTCGCCCTTGAGGCCGTCCGCGCTGTACACGGTGACGACCTTGGCGTCGGAGGCAGCGGAGTCCCCGCCGCAGGCGGTGAGGGAGCCGGCGAGGGCGAGGGCGCCGATGACGGCGGCGATCGGAGTGAGGTGCCGGGAGTGCGCGTGTGCGGGCATGGCGGAATGAACTCCTTGCGGTGTCAGGGTTTTTGAGGGTGGGACGGGCGGGTGGGCGGATCAGCGGTAGGAGGCCCTGGTGCGGATCCGGGAGACGGCGGACAGGACGAGCACGGTCGCCGTCATGAGGACCACGGCGAGCGCGGACCCGGTGAAGAGGGCGCCGCGGTCGGTGGCCGCGTAGATCCGGACGGGGAGCGGGGTCCAGTCGGGCGGGTAGAGCATCATGGTGGCGCTCAACTCGCCCATGGACAGGGCGAAGCAGAGGCCCGCGGCGGCGGTCAGCGAGGGCAGCAGCAGGGGCAGCCGCACCCGCCACAGCACGGTCGAGGGCCGGGCGCCGAGCGAGGCGGCGGCCTGTTCGTAGGCGGGGTCGAGACGGACGACGGCCGCCGACACCGACCGGTGGGCGAACGCCGTGACGAGAACGGCGTGCGCGAGGAGGACGATCCACCGGGTGCCGTTGAGCAGTACCGGCGGCTGGGAGAAGGCGACCAGGACCGCGAGCCCGACGACGACGGAGGGCACCGCGACCGGCAGCATGAACAGGGTGTCGAGTACACGCCTGCCGCGCCGTCCCAGGGCGTGCCCGGCGAGCGCCGCCCAGGTGCCGACGAACAGCGCGAGCACGCTCGCGGTGACCGCGGTGACCAGGCTGGTGGTGAGGGCGTGGAGGGACTCGCCCCGGGTGGCGGCCGCGTAGTGCCCGGTGGTGAGGCCGGACGGGAGCGCGCCGGACCAGTTGGTGGCGAAGGACGCGGCGAGGACGACGAGCAGCGGCAGGGCGAACAGGGGCAGGAAGAGGACGAGGAAGACGGCCCAGACGGCCCACTTGCCCTTGCGGCTATGCACCAGCACGGCGGCTCACCACCCGGTAGAGACCGTAGAGACCCACGGAGATCAGGACGTTGACGACGGCGACGACGCAGGCTCCGGGATAGTCCGACTCCAGGATCGCCTTGCCGTAGACGAGCATCGGCAGGGTCGTGACCCCCTTCGCCCCGGTGAACAGGACGATCCCGAACTCGTTCAGGCAGAGCACGAGGACGAGGCTGCCGCCGGCCGCGAGCGCGGGCAGCGCCTCGGGCAGGATCACCTGCCGCACGATCCGGGCGGGCCGCGCGCCGAGCGAGGACGCCACCTCGATCTGCCGGGTGTCGATCCCCGAGAAGGCGGCGAGCAGGGGCCGCATCACGAACGGGGTGAAGTAGGTGACCTCGGCGAGCAGCACTCCCCACGGTGTGGTCAGGAACCGGAAGGGGCCCTCGGCGGCCCCGGTGGCGCCGGTCCAGAGCCCGTTGGCGATGCCGACCGTCCCGTACACGAACAGCAGGGCGAGCGTGATCAGGAAGGACGGGAAGGACAGGAACACGTCGATGAACCGGGCGACCGCCTTCGCTCCGGGGAACGGCACGAAGGCGATGACCAGGGCGAGCGCGAACCCGAGGACCAGACAGCCGGCCGTGGACCCCACCGCCAGCCATACGGTGGTCCAGAGCGCCTCCCGGAACGCCGTGGAGGCGAACACGTCACCGTAGGCCCGCGCCGAGGTCCCCCCGGTGTCGGGCCGGAACGACTGCCGGACGACGAGGACGAGCGGGTAGAGGAAGACGAGGCCGAGGACGGCGACGGGCGGCAGGGCCCAGAGCGCGGCGGTGGGCCGACGCCGGGGACCTCGGTTCCCCCTCACCCGCTGCCGCGCGCCGTCGTTCCGCGGGACGACGGGGGTGCCCCCGGCCCGGGCGGAGTCGGAAGCCCGGGGGATGGTGGGCGCAGCCGGCGAGGCCGGGTCACCTGTGATCACGGGCTCACCCGGCCTACCCATCGGTCACCCCCGCGGCGAGCAGTACGGCGTCCTCCGGTGCGAAGTGCAGGTCGACGAGGTCGCCCGGCGCGGGGGCGGTGCGCAGTTCCCGCAGATCGGCCATCACCCGGTGGCCGCCCACGTCGACGTGGAGGCGATGGGTCGCGCCGCGCCACTGCACCTCGGCCAGACGCCCGTTGAGGACGTTGGGGCCGGCGCCGAGTCCGACGAGGTGCGGTCGTACGCACAAGGTGGCGCCGGCACCCTCCACGGCGTCCCCCGTCGCCACCTTCAACTCGGCCCCGGCGAAGGCGACTCCGTCCGCCACCACCCGCACCGGCAGCAGGTTCGCCTCGCCCACGAAGGCCGCGGTGAACTCGGTGCGCGGCGCCCGGTACAGCTCCCGCGGTGTGCCGACGTCCCGCAGCCGGGCCTTGTCCATGACGGCGATCCGGTCGGCCAGCGTCAGCGCCTCGACCTGGTCGTGGGTGACGTAGAGGATCGACATGTCCGGCAGCTCCCGGTGCAGCCGGGCGAGTTCGGCGAGCATTCCGGAGCGCAGCCGGGCGTCGAGCGCGGACAGCGGCTCGTCGAGGAGCAGGACCCCCGGCCGGACGGCGAGCGCCCGCGCGATGGCGACGCGCTGCTGCTGCCCGCCGGACAGCTCGCGCGGGTGGCGCCGGGCGTACGCGGACATCCCGGTCATCTCCAACGTCTCGCCGACCCGTTCGCGGATCTCGCCCTTGGAGATCCCGCGCGCCCTGAGACCGAAGGCGACGTTGTCCTCGACCCGCATGTGCGGGAAGAGCGCGTACTGCTGGACGACCATGCCGATCCCCCGCCGGTACGGCGGCAGTCCGGTCACGTCGCGGTCGCCGATGAACACGCGCCCGGCGGCGGGCCGCACGAAGCCGGCGACGGCTCGCAGCGCGGTGGTCTTCCCCGAGCCCGACGGTCCGAGCAGGGCCATCACCTCGCCGGGTCCGACGGTCAGGTCGAGGGAGTCGAGAACCGTGGTGCCGTCGTAGGCGACGGAGACCCGGTCGAAGCGGATGCCGCCGCTCATCGTCGGGCTCCGGCGGCGGCGTCGGCCAGCAGCGCCGGGAGTTCGGCGACCGAGCCGAGCACGTACCCGGCCCCGGCGGCGCGCAGCGCCTCCTCCCGGTGCGCCCCGGTGAGCACACCGGCGACGACACCCGCCCCTGCGCGTACACCGCTGAGCATGTCGTACGAGGTGTCGCCGGCGACGGCGATCTGGTGGACCCCCTCCGCGGCCCCGGTCCGCAGGAAGGCCTCCAGCACCATGTCGGGATACGGGCGTCCGCGGCCTCCGGCGTCCGCGGGGCACAGCGTGAGCGGCACCAGGTCGCTCCAGCCGAGGGCGCCGAGGATCGCGTCCTGGGTGATGCGGGCGAACCCGGTGGTCAGGACGACGGTCCGGCCGCCGCCCCGGAGTTCCTCGATCGCCTCGCGGGCCCCGGCGACCGGCGCGACGTGCCCGTCGTCGACGAGTTGCCCGTACGCCTTCTCGAAGGCGGCGTTGGCGCGCCGGGCGAGGGACTCCTCACCGAACAGGTGCCGGAAGACGGAGATCTTGGACTCGCCCATGGTGGCCCGTACGTGGTCGAGCTTCGCCGCGTGGTCGGCGGAACCGGGCTCGACGCCCAGTTCCGCGGCGGCCGCGGCGAAGGCCCGTTCCACGAGGCCGCCGTCGGCGACGGTGGTGCCGGCCATGTCGAGCACCACAAGTCGTATGTCGTTCAACTCGGTCACCATCCCAGCTCGTCGGCGGTGGTCTCCGCGATCGCGGGTGAGCAGGTCATGCCGCGCCCGCCGGGCCCGGTGACCAGCCACACCCCGTCCCGCACCTGTTGGCGGTGCACGACCCGGCTCGGGTCGGTGCACTGCGCGTACACCCCGGCCCAGCGGCGCCGGATCCTCGGCAGCGGGCGGCCGAGGAAGGATTCGACGACCTCGGCGAGGTGGTCGTAGGGGTCTTCGAGGGTGTCGAAGGCGAAGGGGTGTTCGTACTCATGGGTGTCGCCGATGGTGAGCCCGCCGTCCGCGCGCTGCACCATGAGCAACTGCATCCGGTGTTCGGCGGCCGTCGGCGCCTGCGGCTGAACGGCGTCGAGCTCGTCGAGCGCCGCGCTCCGGTACGCGGGGTAGTAGCGGAAGCTGTCCGCGTCGGCGACGGAGGTGGTGAGCGGCTCGCCCAGCGGGTCGGTCTGCATCATCTGCAGCCGTACGCGCCGCACGGGCAGGCCGGGGCCCGCCAGTTCGCGTACGAGGCCGCCGAGCCAGGCTCCCGTGCACAGCATCACGGCGTCGCCGGTGTGGATGTCCCCGTGGTCGTCGCGGACGGCGTTCTCGCCGATCACCTCGCGGACCTCGCGGCCCGGCCGGAAGGTGTAGTTCGGTGACTTCAGCAGCGCTTCCCGCAGGGCCAGTTGGGCGGTGCGCGGCTCGACGGCCGCGTCCCGCTCGCAGTACAGGGCCGCTTCGAAGGCGCCGCGCAGCGCGGGGTTGACGGCTCGCGCCTGGTCCGCGCTGAGCAGTTCGTAGCCCCGGGCGGCGGCGTCGTCGCGGGCCAGGGCGGCCTCGGCGACGGCGAGTTCGCGCGCGTTGCGCACGGGGGTCAGCGACCCGCACGCCCGGAAGCCGAGGCTCGGGACCTGCGCCCCGATCTCCTCCCACAACCGCCGTGCCCTGAGGGCGGTTTCCAGCTCCTCTCCTCCGGCGCGTCCACTGACCCAGATCTGTCCGAAGTTGCGCAGCGAGGCCCCGCGGGCCTCCGCCTCACGCTCGATCTGGACGACCTCGTGGCCGCGCTCCACCGCATGCCAGGCGTGCAGGGTTCCCACCACGCCGGCTCCGACGACTATCACTCTCACGACGGCAACGCTCCTTTGGACGGGGGAATCGGGAGGGTCCGTCCGGCAACCGAATGATGAACTGCCCATCACGTTTGGGCTAGACCCGTTATCTTCACGTAATAAAAAGAGGCGGGCCGGAGCCCGCCTCACCGGCGAGGATCAGCCACCGAGACGCGCGGTGAAGGAGAACCGGTCCCCCCGGTACAGCGTCCGCACCCGCTCCAGCGGCAGCCCCCGGGTGTCCCGCGAGATCCGGTGGATCAGCAGCATCGGCAGCGCGGGAGGCGTTCCGATCAGCAGCGCCTCGCGCGGAGTGGCCAGTACGGTCTCGATCCGCTCGTCGGCGTCGCCGAACGCGACTCCGAGCCGCTCGTGGAGGTACGCGTAGAACGAGGAGTCGGGGTCGAAGTCGCGGTCGAGGTCCGGGACCCGGCCGACCGCGACGTAGGTGCTCTCCAGCCCGACCCGTTCGTCGTCCGCGAGCAGCACCCGCTCCATGTGCCAGACGGGCTCACCGCGCCGCAGCCCCGCCTCGGCGGCGAGGGGTTCCGGACAGGGGAAGCGGTCGAGGGAGACGAGCGTGCGACCGGGGGTGCGTCCCTGCCGCCGTACGCCCTCGGTGTAGCTCGCCAGCGAGAGCGGCTGCTCCAGCTTGGGACCGGCGACCACCGTGCCACGGCCCTGCCGGCGCAGCTTCCCTTCGAGCAGCAGCTCGCGGAGCGCCTGGCGCACCGTCTCGCGGGCGACCTCGTACGTCTCGGAGAGGTCGCGCTCGGTGGGCAGGAGCCCTCCCTCGCCCAGCTCCTCGACGAGCCGGGCGATGTGCGCCTTGACCGCGTAGTACTTGGGGATGCGGCCGTGCTCCGGAATACCGGAGCGGACGGGGGCGCCGGGGTCCTGGTCGTTCGGATAGTCCACGGAAACGATCGTCGCAGACGGCGTTCCCGGCACCGCTGCCAGGTGGCGGCGGCGCCGGACACCGCTGCCAGGCGCGTCGGCTTCCAGGCGTCGGCACCGGCCACCGCTCCAGGAGTCAGCGCCGACGCGGGCGCATCCGCCGGGCCAGGGCCAACAGTCCGGCTCCGAAGGCGACGAGGACGAGCGCGAGCGCGGCCAGTGCCGGCCGGTTCGCTCCGCCGGGTCCGGTGCTGGCGAGCTGGTCGGCGGACGGCGCCGTCGTGCCGGTCCCGGCGGTGGTCCCGCTGTCCGGGTCCGTACGGGCCTCACCCGTACCGGTGGTCCCGGTACCGGTACCGGTACCGGTACCGGGACTCAGGCCGGCGTCGGCACCGGTGTCCGCGGTGCCGTCCTGGCCCTCGTCCGTGCCGGTCTCCTCGCCCGGCCCCGGGTCCTCGTCCCTGACGGCGCCCTCGATCCGGAAACGGTAGGCGTTCGACTCCCCCACCCAGTCGCCGTCGTCGTCGCGCTTCTGCACGACGGCCGCGTTCGCGACGACGGAGTTCGGGGCGCCCGCGCCGGAAGCCAGGGAGAGCCGCACCTTCACCGTCAGGGTGCGGCCGGGGGCGACGGTGAACCCGGGGAAGCCGTCGTCGAACGGTCCCACGTTCTCGGCCTCGTCGCTCCGCTCGAACCTCACCCCGTGGGCCCGCTCCCCCTCGTAGAACTCCAGCCGCGCCTGCTCCGGCCGCAGCGTCCGCTTCTCGTCCACGAGGACGACGACCGGATGGATCGCGCCGCAGGGGTGCGCCGTGGTGTTGGTGAGGTCGATGTACCAGGTCCCGGAGGCGCCGCCCGCCTGATAGGCGTCGGGGCCGCCGTGGATCCGGGTCTTGATCGGGAAGTCGTGGGTGTCGGACGAGACACAGTCCGGACGGGGTTCCAGCGCGTGCGCCGGGGCCGGAGTGAACGTCACGAACAGGGCGAGAGCGGTCGGGGCGAGGGCGGTCGGAGCGAGCGGATGAGACGTACGCAGTCGCATGAGGAGCCTTTGGCCGATCGGGAGGGGGCGGGGATCGGGAGGATCGAAAGCGTCAGTCGGTACCGGGCAATGGCCTCGTGACCCTGCCACGCCGCACCCCCGCCGCCGGACCGCCATTCGGGCAGTCACCCCCGTTCGGCCCCCGGAATCCCACCGTCCGGCGGCACCCCCGCCACCCCGGCGCCCCTGCGGATCTCGGCACCCCCGCGAACCTCGTTGTGCCCACGGATCTCACTGAGGCTGCGAACCTCGTTGCACCTGCGGATCTCGGCAACCCCGCGGATCTCGTTGAGGCTGCGGACCTCGTTGCACCCGCGGATCTCGGTGGCCCCGCGAACCTCGTTGCGCCCACGGATCTCGGCAACCTCGCGAACCTCGGCGGCCCCGCGGATCTCTTCGAGCCCGCGGATCTCTTCGCGCCTGCGGATCTCGGCGAGGCTGCGGGAGGTGACGATCGAGGCCGGCCCGAGCCCGGGCGGCCACAACCGAAGCACGCGCCGCGGGCCTGCCTCCCCGCACGAGCGTCCCCACCCACCCGAACAGCCGAGCCGGCCCGGATCGGCCCGCCCCGGCCGGAGCACGCACCGCAAGCGGCCCCCGCTCACCCCTCCCCGCGCCCGAACAGCGGAGCCAGCAGCAGTTGGGCCGCGCCCTCGGCCACCCCTCGTGCTCCGCCGGGGGCCACCCGTACCGGCACCGCCGGACCGCCTCCTTCGCGCCGGGCGCGTTCCGCCAGGACGGCCCCGACACCCTGGACGAAGACCTCCTCGTGCGCCGCGACCGTGCGCCCTCCCAGCAGCACGAGGTCGATGTCGAGCAGCCCCACCAGATTCGCCGCTCCGGCGCCGAGCACCCGGGCGGCCTCGGCCACGGTCCCCCGCCCCACCGCGTCCAGGCACAGCACCTCGATGCAGCCGCGGTTCCCGCACTCGCACAGCGGCCCGTCCAGCTGGATGACCTGGTGCCCGAACTCCCCGGCCCCGGTACGGGCCCCCCGGTGCACGGCCCCGCCGATCACGAGCCCGGCGCCCAGACCCGTACCGAGATGCAGATACGCGAAGGACCCGCCGCCCACGACGCCGGGGCCGGACCGGGCGCCTGCCCCCACCGCGACCCCGAGCGCCGCCGCGTTGGTGTCCTTGTCCACGACCACCGGCAGCCCGAGCCGCCCGGCCAGCGCGGCCCGCAGGGCGAACCCGTCCCACTCGGGGAAACCCGTCACCCGGTGCAGCACTCCCAGGCTGTGGTCGAGCGGTCCCGGCAGCGCGACCCCCACACCCAGCGGTGACACCCCGTCGAGCAGGGCGGAGACCTCGCCGGCCGCCCCCTCGACCACCGCGTCGGCCCCGGCCCCCAGATCGAGCGGGGCGTGCCGCTCGGCCACCACGGCCCCGGTGAGGTCGCAGAGCACCGCGGTCAGCTCGTCCCGGTCCAGATGCAGCCCGACCGCGTGTCCGGCGTCGGGCACGAGCCGCAGCACCGTACGGGGCTTGCCGCCCGTGGACGCCAGACGCCCCGCCTCCGTCGCCAGGCCCTCCGCCCGCAGCCGCGCGGTGATCTTGCTGACGGCCTGCGGGGTCAGCCCGGTCCGCTCGGCGAGTTCCAGACGGCTGATGCCGGAGGCCCCCGCCGTGCGCAGCAGGTCGAGCACCAGCGCGGCGTTGTGACTGCGCAGGGCGGGCAGGTTCACCCCGGCCGTCCCGGCGCCCGCGCCCCCGCCGGAACCCGGATTCCCGGGGCCGCCCTGGTTCACGAAGACGCCGGAAGCCCCGCCGGCGCCGTTCCGGCCGGCAGCCCCGCCCGCGCCCTCCCTGCCGGAAACACCGACCTCCCCCGCCCCGCCCTGATCCGCGCATTCTCCCGAGGTCCGGGGTACACCTGGATTCCCGGGCATCCCCTGCGTCCCGGCCCCACCCGCATTGGTCCTGTTCACATCACCCATTGTCCCCCGCGCTTGCACTTTGGCAACAGCGTTGCGAAAGTAGGACGCATGACAGGCATGACTGGTACTGGTACGCCCCTTCGCGTGGGTCTCGTCGGCTACGGCCTCGCGGGTTCCGTCTTCCACGCCCCGCTGATCGCCACGACCGAGGGGCTCGCCCTCGACACGGTCGTCACCTCGAACCCGGAGCGCCAGGCGCAGGCCCGCGCCGAGTTCGGTGACGGACTCCGCTTCGCCGCGACGCCCGACGAACTGCTGGACCGCGCCGACGAACTCGACCTGATCGTCATCGCGTCCCCGAACAAGACCCACGTCCCGATCGCGACCGCCGCCCTGAAGGCCGGCCTCCCCGTGGTCGTGGACAAGCCCATCGCCGGCACGGCGGCGGAGGCCCGCGAACTGGCCGCCCTGGCCGACGAGCGCGGCCTGCTGCTCTCCGTCTTCCAGAACCGCCGCTGGGACAACGACTTCCTGACCCTGCGCAAGCTGTTCGCCGACGGCGAGCTGGGCGACGTCTGGCGCTTCGAGTCCCGTTTCGAGCGCTGGCGCCCGCAGCCGAAGGGCGGCTGGCGCGAGTCCGGCGACCCGGCGGAGATCGGGGGTCTGCTCTACGACCTCGGCAGCCACCTCGTCGACCAGGCGCTCGTCCTCTTCGGCCCCGCGGCCTCGGTGTACGCGGAGTCGGACGTCCGCCGTCCGGGCGCGCTGACCGACGACGACACGTTCATCGCGATCACGCACGAGAACGGGGTCCGCTCCCACCTCTACGTCTCCGCGACGACCGCCCAGCTCGGCCCGCGCTTCCGCGTCCTCGGCTCGCAGGCCGGCTACGTCAAGTACGGCCTCGACCCGCAGGAGGCCGACCTGCGCGACGGCAAGCGCCCCGGCGCCGGCGCCGAGTGGGGCGTCGAGCCGGAGGCCCTGTGGGGCCGCGTCGGCTCCGGCGAGTCCCCGCTGACCGGTGGCGGCCGTCCCGAGCCGACGGTTCCGGGCACGTACCCCGCGTACTACGCGGCCGTCGCCGCCGCCATCCGTGACGGCGGCCCGAACCCGGTCACCGCCCACGAGGCCGCCGCCGCCCTGGACGTCCTGGAAGCGGCCCGCCGCTCCGCCCGCGAGTCCGTGGTGGTGTCCCTGTGACCGCGCCCGTCGCACCGGAGATCGCCGACCTCGAGGAGCAGGAGCACCGGCTGACGCTCCAGCGTTTCACCCACGACGACGCCTGGGCCCTCGGCACCCTCCTCGTCGAACTCGCCCGTGAGCGCGAGGCACCCGTGGCCATCGACATCCGCCGCGGCGGCCAGCAGCTCTTCCGCGCGGCGCTGCCGGGTTCCACCCCGGACAACGACGCCTGGATCGACCGCAAGCGCCGCGTCGTCGAGCGGTACGGGTGCTCCTCGCTGCTGGTCGGCTCGCGCTTCCGCGCCAAGGGAACGACCTTCGAGGAGTCCTCGCGCCTCGACCCCGACACGTACGCGGCCCACGGGGGCGCGTTCCCGATCGCCGTGACGGGCGCGGGAGTCATCGGCACCGTGGTGGTCTCGGGCCTGCCGCAGGTCGAGGACCACAAGATGGTGGTGGAGGCCCTGGAGAAGTTCCTCTCCACCTAGCGAAAAGTTCCCCGCGCCCCCGCCAGGGGCGCGGGGAACCGCGTACGGCGAGCCCCGAAAGGGGCGCGAGGAACGGCGCGAGCAACCACGAAGCACCCGCAGGGGACAACGCACGGCACAGCCCCGTCAGGGACGCGGGGAACTGCGCGACCAGCCACAACGGACCCGCACCGAGAAGGGCACCCCGGCCGAAGCGAACCCACCCGGCGAACCCAGCGGAGCGCTCACGCGTCGGCGAGTGACTGCCGCTGCCGCCCCAGCCCGTCGATCTCCAGCTCGACGACGTCACCCGCCCGCAGGAACGGCTTCGGCTCGGGCCGGCCGAGCGCCACCCCGGCGGGCGTACCGGTGTTGATGACATCCCCCGGGTACAGGGTCATGAACTGGCTGACGTACCGGACGACCTCGGCGACCGGGAAGATCTGCTCGGCCGTCGTACCGTCCTGCTTGAGCTCCCCGTTCACCCAGAGCCGCAGCGACAGCGCCTGTGGGTCCGGGACCTCGTCGGCGGTCACCAGCCACGGCCCCAGCGGGTTGAACGTCTCGCAGTTCTTGCCCTTGTCCCAGGTGCCGCCGCGCTCGATCTGGAACTCCCGCTCGGAGACGTCGTGCGCCACCGCGTACCCGGCGACGTGCGCGAGCGCCTCCTCCCCGGACTCCAGGTAGCGGGCGGTACGGCCGATGACGACGGCCAGCTCGACCTCCCAGTCGGTCTTCACCGACCCGCGCGGCACGAGCACCGTGTCGTTCGGCCCGACCACGGTGTCCGCCGCCTTGAAGAAGATCACCGGCTCGGTGGGCGGCTCGGCCCCGGTCTCCCGGGCGTGGTCGTGGTAGTTCAGCCCGATGCACACGACCTTGCCGATCCGGGCCAGCGGCGGTCCCACGCGCAGTCCGTCCGCGTCCAGCGCGGGCAGCTCACCGGCCGCCGCCGCGGACCGGATCCGGCCGAGCGCCGCGTCGTCGGCGAGCAGCGCCCCGTCGATGTCGGCGGCCAGTCCCGACAGGTCCCGAAGGATCCCTTCGGCGTCGAGCAGCGCGGGTCGCTCCGCCCCGGACATACCGACTCGCAGCAGCTTCATGGTCACCGTCTCCCTCGGTCGCGGGCTGTCCGACCGACGGGTGCGGCCGTCGGAGGACCGTGCGATCCTCCAAGCTCACGGTCCAGTCCGCAAGACCCCGTTCACGGACCGGACCGACGACGGAAGGCTCCGTCAGGCGAGAGCGGCGGCCGCGGGCGCCGCCCCCGGCATGTCCCGGTAGAGCACCGCCCGCTCCACCGCGCTCCAGGTCGCGCTGGTCACCACGTACAGCGCGGCCGCCAGCGGCACCACGGCCACGGTGAACAGCGTGAAGAAGGACATGAACGGCATGATCTTGGCGACCGAGGCGAGAGCGGCCGCCTGCTCGCTCCCGGCCTCACCCGCCGCGGGCGCCGCGACGACGGCCGTCCGCTTCGTGCGCACGTAGTTGAAACCGGCCACGGCCGTGACGACGGCGAAGAGAGCCAGGTAGACGAGGCCGGCCGGCCCGAAGAGCCCGCCGTCGCCGAGCGCGTCCGCCCACCGGCCCCCGAGCGGTGCGGCGAACAGCTTGTGCCCGAGCAGGGTGTTGGCCCCGCCGCCGATCGTCGAGCTGGAGAACAGGCGGTAGAGGAGGAAGAAGGCCGGCATCTGGAGCAGGCTGGGCAGGCATCCGGACAGCGGCGACACCTTCTCCTCGGCGTGCAGCTCCATCAGCGCCTTCTGGAACTTCTCGCGGTCCTTGCCGTGCTCCTTCTTCAGCTCGGCGATCCGCGGCCGGAGCGCCGCCTGCGCCCGCTGTCCGCGCGCCGCGGCCCGCGACAGGGGATGCACGAGCAGGCGTACGAGCGCGGTGAACAGGACGATCGCCGCGGCGGCCGCCGAGCCGTGGAACAGCGGCTGGAGCAGGTCGGCGATGTGCTCGACCAGGTGCGCGAAAACGGACATGAACGTGGACATGCGTGAGCCCTCCGGGGGTCTCGTCGTGCCGGGAGTACGGAATGCGGCATGACGACCCGCGCGGGTCACCCGTGACGGAGTACCGCCCGGGGCGAACCACCGGAAGTCTCGGGGTGGGTCACCAGGAGCGGGGGGCCACCCGGGACGGAAGCCGCCGGGGTGGAGTGGAGGGGGTGTCCTACGCGGTCGCCGGGAGGGCGTGTCCGGGCGCCCTGGGGCGCGGCCGTCCGCTGGCGTCGGGATCGCGTTGCGGCAGGAAGGCCGTGCGGCGGTCGCGGTCGCGGATGGCCGTACGGACCCGGGTGGGCGGCACGACGGGCGCGCAGCGCGCCACGATGAGGGAGCAGGCCGCGAAGGCGGACCCGGCCGCGGCCGTCGCGGCGACCGCGACGGTGGCGGTGAGGGTGCCCGTGTCGAGCAGGGCGACCTCGAGGAGCAGGAGCAGCAGTACGGCGGCGGGGCGGGCATCGGCCCAGGTCCGGGTCCGGGTCCGGGTCATCGACCGCTCCTCCTCTCGTACGTGGCGCGCGTGTCTCGTACGCGGCGCGCGTGTCTCGTACGCGGCGCGCGTGTCTCGTACGCGGCGCGCGTGTCTCGTACGCGGTGCGCGTGTCCCTCCGTTCGTTATACAGGATGGTTCTCGGCGGACCGCCCGGGATCGGACGCGGCGTCCGCCACACCGTGCGAACCGCGATCCGTGTCGACCGGCTCCAGCAGCCGCCTCGGCCCGAGCAGGGCCCGGCTGACCGGATCCGCCGGGTCCCGGTCGAGTCCGGGGCCCGGCGTCATCTCGACGTCCGGGACGGGCACGACCACGGCGCAGCGGGGGCATTCGCCGTACGGACCGAGTTCCGTGCCGCAGGCGGCGTGCCGGAAGTAGCGCAGGCGGCTCTCGCCGAAGTGCTCGCGGCCCCACAGGCCGAGCGACCGCAGGGTGGGCCACAGGGCGACACCGCGGTCGGTCAGCACGTACTCGTCACGCGGCGGCGAATCCTGATAGCGGCGCTTCTCGAGGACGCCCTCGGCGGTGAGCGCCTGGAGACGGGCCGCGAGCACGGCCCTCGGGATGCCGAGGTGCACGAGGAAGTCGTTGTAGCGCCGTACGCCGTAGAGCGCGTCGCGGATGACGAGAAGGGTCCAGCGCTCGCCGACGACCTCCAGCGCGCGGGCGATCGAGCACTCCTGCGTCGCGTAGTCCTTGCCCAGAGCCATGACCCCACTGTAGCCACTTTCCGACACGTTGGTTCATTGAACGAACCTAGGTGGTATCGTCTACGCAAGCTCAAGGTTCAATGAATGAACCCACCGCCCGGATCAACCCGACCGAACCGACCCACGGAAGCGAAGACAGCCCATGACCCGGCTCGACCGGCCCGACACCAGCACGCGGCCCGCACACGCCACCGGCGTCTCCCCGGCCGCCCCGGCGGAAACCGCTCCGCGGGCCACCCCGACCCTCGTCCTCACCAGCGCCGCCACCGCCGTGGCCCTGATGACGTACACGGCCCCGATGGTCACGCTCCCCGACACCGCGGCCGCGCTGCACACCTCGGTCTCCGCCCAGGCCTGGCTGCTCAACGGCACCCCGCTGGGCCTGGCCGCGCTGCTCCTGGTCGCGGGCAGTCTCGCGGACGACTACGGCCGCCGCCGGATCTTCCTCGCCGGCACCGTCGCCCTCGGCCTCACCACCGCCCTGGGCGCGCTCGCGGGCTCCACCTGGCTGTTCACCCTGGCCCGCATCGCGCAGGGAGCGGCGAGCGCGGCCATCCTCGCGAGCAGCCTGGGCCTGATCGTGCACGCCTTCCCGACCCCGCGCGGGCGGCTGCGCGCGACGGGGGTGTGGGGCGCGTTCGTCAGCGGCGGGATCGCCGCGGGCCCGCTCCTCGCGGGGGCCCTGGCGAGCTGGAACTGGCGGATGGCGTACGCCGTCCTGGGCGCCGCCGCCCTGGTCGTCGCCCTTCTCGGAACCCGCGCCCTGACCGAGTCCCGCGCACCACGCGGCGGCCGGCCCGACCTCGCGGGGGCGCTGACCTTCGGCCTCGCGCTGGTGTCGCTGGTGGCGGCGCTGACGCTCGGCCGCGACGGCTGGCTGCGCGCGCCGGTGGTCCTGCTGACAGCGGCGTTCCTCGTCCTGATGGCCGCGTTCGTCGCCGTCGAACGCCGCAGCGGGACTCCCATGATCGACCTCGGTCTGCTCCGGCACCGCCGCTTCCTCGTCTCGTCGGCGGGCGGACTCTTCACGGGCCTCGCGGTGATCGGCCTGTTCAGCTTCCTGCCGGCGCTGCTCCAGCGGACGCTCGGGATGTCCGCCATGGACACGGCGTGGTTGTTCCTGCTGTGGTCCGGCCTCGCCTTCACGGTCGCCCTCCAGGCCCGCCGTCTCGCCGGCCGGGTCTCGCACCGCCATCAGCTCGCCCTCGGTTTCGCGCTGCACGCGGCCGGTGTCCTGACGATGCTCGGCGCGATCGGCTCCGGCTCCTGGCTCCGCCTGCTCCCGGGCTTCGTGCTCTCCGGGGTGGGCAGCGGCCTGCTGAACGCCGCGCTGCCCCTGCTGGCCGTCGAATCCGTGCCCGCGACCCGCACGGCGATGGGCTCGGGCGCCCAGCAGACCTTCCGCTACATCGGTTCGTGCGCCGGGGTCGCCCTCACGATCGCCCTGGTCACCACCGCCGGCGGACCGGCGCACGGCGCGAACATCGCGATCGTCGTGTCGGCCGGGCTCGCAGCGCTGGCCGCGGCGAGCGTTCTGGTCCTGCGGGACCGGGCGTGAACCTGGTCCTGCGGGACCGGGCGTGAACCTGGTCCTGCGGGACCGGGCGTGAACCTGGTCCTGCGGGACCGGGCGTGAACCCTGACCGTCACCGGGGCTGCATGGAGGTGAGCTTCCCCCACACCGCCATGCGGTACCGGGAGGTGTAGTCGGGGGTGCACGTGGTGAGCGTGATGTAGTACCCCGGCTCCGTGTACCCGTACGACGGCCGGACGGTGCTGCGCGGCACCGGGCGGATCACCCCGACGTCCCGCGCGGAGGTCCGCGACAGCGTCCGGTCGACGGTGTACGTGTAGACGGCGGCCTTCGTCTCGACGGTGATCGTGTCACCGCGCCGGAGCCTCGGGAGGTACCGGAACGGCTCCCCGTGCGTGTTCCGGTGTCCGGCGAGCGCGAAGTTCCCGGCCTGCCCCGGCTGCTGGGTGCCCTTGTAGTGGCCGACGTAGCCCTTGTTCAGGACGCCCGCCTTGCCGACCCCCTCCGCGACCGGCACCCGCAGGGAGAGCCGCGGAATGCCGAGGACGGCGTAGGCCTGGGACCAGCGGGGCCGCTCCTGAACGCCGCCGCCCCCGGATCCGGACGGGGAGTTCCGCCCCGCCGTCCGTCCGGTCCCGTCCTTCGCGTCCCCGCCGCTCCCGGCCGCCGCACCGGCACCGGACTCCGCGCCACCACCGTTCCCGGCACTCCCCGTGACCGGGGTCCCCCACTCCCGCTCCAGCGCCTGCACCTTACGCTCGGCGCCGTGCCGCGCCTGCCGGTTGGTCCACCACAACTGGTGCGCGACCAGGAGGAGCAGCACCACTCCGACGGTGACGAGCACCTCGGCGCCGCTCCAGACCGCTCGCCGGTACGCGGCGCGCCGTCGCCGCGTACCGTGGTGCACGACCCCCGGAGCCCGCATCCGTACGCCCCCTTCGCCGGGCGCACGATAGGCGTCGGCCCGCCAACTCTCCAGCCCCGCGCGGCTCCTGTCCGTACGGACCCTCCTCCGGCACCCTTCAGCGCCCCCTGCCGAGGCTTCCTCCACCGGTTTTAGAAAGGGCTGCCACAACCCTCGACAACCTCAGGCGCCACACCCGATGCTTCCTGATGGCATCAGCGGGACGGGCAAGCGCCGGCGGGAACGCCCCGGCGACCGAGTTCGAAGTCGAGTCGACAGCCACGGCCAACTCCGTTGCGATCAGCGCGGGTTGCGCCGAGACGGACGGAGAAGCCAGCCATGATCCGACGCAGAACACTTCTGGCCGCCACGGGCGGTACGGTCCTCGGCGGCGCCCTGGCGACGGGCACGGCCCGCGCGGACGCGACGATCGCCGTCAACCCGGCCACGACGTACGGGAAATGGGAGGGGTGGGGCACCTCCCTGGCGTGGTGGGCAGGCGTCTTCGGTGCCCGCGACGACTTCGCCGACCTCTTCTTCACCACCAAGTCGACGACGTACAACGGGATTTCGCGTCCGGGTCTCGGACTGACCATCGCCCGCTACAACCTCGGCGCGTGCAGCTGGAACGCCGTGGGCGGCGAGACCATGACCGCCTCCGCCAACATCCCCTCCTTCAAGCAGATCGAGGGTTACTGGCAGGACTGGAACAACGAGGACCCGACGTCCTCGGCCTGGAAGTGGACGGCGGACGCCACCCAGCGCGCCGCCCTCACCAAGGCGACGGCGCGCGGCGCGACGAGCGAGCTGTTCGCCAACTCCCCCATGTGGTGGATGTGCCTGAACCACAACCCGTCGGGCGCGTCCGGCGGCGGCAACAACCTCCAGTCCTGGAACTACCGCCAGCACGCCTCCCACCTCGCGGCGGTCGCCCTCTACGCGAGGACGAACTGGGGCGTGGACTTCGCCACCGTGGAGGCGTTCAACGAGCCCGCCTCCAGCTGGTGGACGTCCACCGGCACCCAGGAGGGCTGCCACATGGACGCCTCCGTCCAGTCGGCCGTACTCCCCTACCTGCGCACCGAGCTGGACAGGCGAGGCCTCACGTCCACCAGGATCTCCGCGTCGGACGAGACGAGCTACGACCTGGCCCGTACGACATGGAACTCCTTCAGCTCGACGACCAAGGCCCTGGTCAACCGGGTCAACGTGCACGGCTACCAGGGTTCGGGCGGCCGCCGGGACCTTCTCCACACGGACGCCGTGACGTCGTCCGGCAAAGCCCTGTGGAACTCCGAGTACGGCGACGGGGACGGCACCGGCCTGACCCTGGCGAGCAACCTCCTCCTCGACTTCCGCTGGCTGCACCCGACCGCCTGGGTCTACTGGCAGGTGATGGACCCCACGGCGGGCTGGGGCATGATCAAGTACGACGCGAGCACCCTGACGGCCGGCGCGGTCGAGACGAAGCTCTATGTGATGGCCCAGTTCAGCCGCCACATCCGCCCGGGTATGACGATCGTGGACACGGGCGTGGACTACGCGGTGGCGGCGTACAACGCGACGGCGAAGCGCCTGGTGATCGTCGCGGCGAACAAGGCGACGTCGGCCCAGACCCTGACCTTCGACCTCTCCCGCTTCACCACGGTCTCCGGCGGCACGGGCGGCCTGGTCCCCCGCTGGAACACCCTGACGTCCGGCGGCGGCGACCTCTACACCGCCCACTCGGACACCTACCTCGGCGGCAAGTCCCTGGCGGTGCCGTTCGCGGCGCGGGCGGTACAGACGCTGCAGGTGGACGGGGTCGTGGTGTGAGGCGGGACCGAGGGCCTCGACGGCGCGGGCCGCCGCGGCCCGGCCACGGACGGCCGACCGCCACCCGGGCGACGCGTCGAAGCGGCCGACGCGACGTGAAATATGCCATCGGGGACTCCCGCGTCTCTGGCCAGCAGGTCTCTCTCCTTGGTGGCCCGGCGGCAGTACGGTGTCCCCCATGCGCCCCGACACGCCTGCCGAGAACGTCGACCACACCGCCGAAGCGGCTCGCCTGGAGCGGACCGCCGGCCTGTACCCGGAGGACGCCGAGCACCTGCTCCTGCAGGCCGCGGCCCACCTCGAACTGGACGGCGACCGCCCCGGCGCCACCACCCTCTACGACCGCCTCCTCTCCTCGGACACTCCCGAGACTCCCCTGGAGAAGCCGTATCTGGTCCGCGCCCTCAAGGCGTCGAACCTGTGGGAGTACGGCCACGAGGCCGAGGCCCGCGCGATCATCGACGGAGTCCGGGCGGCGGCCCCCCGCGACCCGGCCCCCTGGGTGATCGTCGCGGAGGCCTTGGAGTCGCACGACGAACTGGAGGCGGCCCAGGACACCTTCACCGAGGGAACGACCCTGCTCCTGACGGACGTGGCGGAACCCCCCTACTCCACACTCCCCCTCCTGTTCGGCCGTCACCGCGTGCGCCGCATGCTGGGCGCGGCGCACGACGAGTGGGACGCGCTGGCCGACACCCTGCACTCGTCCCCGATCTCCCTGGACGAACTCCACGACCCCAAGCGCGTCTGGTCCCTCGGCTCGGACAACCCGGCGGAACTCCAGGCCGAGATCACCCGCCTCCAGGCCGAACTGGGCGCCTACCGCGAGGCCCTGTCCCGTCCCTTCCCGGTGGCGGTCCTGCACTGGTCGGCCCCCGAACTCACGGAACTGACCACCGCGTACCCGGACCTCACCGCCGAGTACCCGTCGCACGACGAGCACCTCGCGACGATAGAGGCGTCCCTGCGCGAACTGGCCGGCTCGGGCACCCCGAACCTCGGCATCGTCACCGCCACGGTCCCCTCCTACGAGGCCTTCGCCGCCTCGGAGGCCTCCTCCCCCTCGGACACGACCCTGCTCCCCCAGTACGCGACGACCCTGGCGGCCCGGGGGTTGGCGGTGGCTTGGCCGCCGCAGCGGGGAAGTGGGTGTTGGTGTGGATCGGGGCGGGGGTACGAAAGGTGTCACGGGGTGTAGGTAGCCATGACATAGGACGAACGGTCTTTCTGCCGGATCAGGCAGGTCACGGTGAGCCCACCCCTGGCTCGCCCTTGCTCTGATTCTTCGCGGCCGTGTGACTGTGTGAGAGCGTCCATGTCGTACAGTCCGCCCTCCGCGCCGGCAGGGCGGACTGTCGATGCCGCCAGGTCCAATTTCGAGCGGCCCGACGACCGGCCATACCGGCGCCGAACGCAGGCTGGCACGAGCTTGCGGGTCGGAATCGAGCCGGTCCTGCGGTAGGACTCGGCAGATCCTCGGCAGGCGGTAGCAAAACGGATACGCAAGCCATCCAGTCCGACTGCATCCCGGGGTCGGGTAGGGGCACGTCTCTTCGGAGTGCGCTCATGGGGGCACTTACCGGAACAAAGCTGATGGACGCCTGGTGCGACGGCAGGGGTGAAACACTCGCCCCGCCGGCACAATGCTCATGTGTCAGATGCCGCCCCCTCCTCCCCCTCCGTCTCCGCCCGCATGAGTCGCCAAGGCTCTCGCGACACGGCCCCCGAGGTTGCCGTTCGGCGACTCCTGCACGCAGCCGGACTGCGATACCGGGTGAACGTGCCGGTACCCGGGATGTCGCGTCGCACCATCGACATCGCGTTCACCAAAGCCAGAGTCGCAATCTTCCTCGACGGCTGTTTCTGGCACGGCTGCCCGGAACATGCCACCCACCCCAAGGCGAACGCGGAGTGGTGGCGCAAGAAGCTCGACCGCAACATGAGTCGAGACATCGAGACGACCGAACATCTCGCAGCGTCAGGCTGGACGGTACTGCGCTTCTGGGAACACGAGTCCGCCGCGGACGTTGCGCACACCATCACCACTTCCTTGCCGACCAAACAGGCACCTTCGCTCCGGCTTCCCTCCACTGTCGACTCCACCGAGGACTGTGAGCCCGACAACCAATCGTGACCCTGATCCACTTATCAACAACCACATCACCCAATAATGTGTAGGGATTGTGTAGGTGGGGCACCGACCCGTACCTGAGAGTGGTCCGACGCGAAAGCGGAGCTCCACGGCCGGGCGGTGTGACGAGCGAGAGCGGGGGCGGTCAAGTCCTGTGGCCGACGAATTCGATGACATGTACGAGACGTTCAAAGCAATCCTGGACGCCTTTCCCCCGTCGGAGGCCGTGAAGCGCCTGGAGCTGATGGGTGTCCCCTCGGGGATCATCCAGCAGATCCGCGATCGTCACGAGCAGCAAACGATACAAATCAAGGAGCTCGAGGAACCCCACGCCGTGGTCCTGGGCAACCGTGACACCTGGTATACAGGCCCGCAGCCCAAGGACAAGTACTGGCCCGCGATCGAGAACCTGCTGCTCAAGGACGGGTGGGACAAGGACCCCGCCATCCGGAACCTGGACGACTCCTCGACTCGGGTCGTCTCGCTGCTGAACCACCCGAAGGAAAAGGCGTTCTCCACGCGGGGTCTCGTCGCTGGCTACGTCCAGTCCGGCAAGACGACGAACTTCACGTCGGTCATCGCCAAGGCCGCCGACCGCGGCTACAAGCTGTTCATTGTCCTTGCTGGCATTCACAACGGCCTTCGCCGGCAGACCCAGGCCCGCCTTGTTCAGCAACTCGTGGAACCCAACCCCTCGCTCTGGTCCCAACTGACCGATCTTGACAAGGACTTCACCCCCACGGCGAATCCGGCCTCGTACTTCGGGAAGAGCAACAGGACCCACGTGCTGTGCGTGGTGAAGAAGAACGCGACCGTACTGCGCAAGCTCTCCGTGTGGCTGGACAAGGCGGCCGACTACCTGACGGACTGCCCAGCGCTGATCATCGACGACGAGGCGGACCAGGCAACCGTTGCGACGAAGTCCATCAACCCGCTGATCCTCAGCATGATGAAGAGCCTGCCGCGCTCCGCGTACGTGGGATACACGGCATCGCCGTTCGCCAACCTGTTGATCGATCCGAGCGCCGAGGATCTCTATCCGCGGGACTTCGTCGTCAATCTGCCCAAGCCGGAAGGACACTTCGGTACCGAGGTTCTCTTCGGGCGCTACGCACTCGACGGCGAGGACCCCGACCAGGTCGACGACGGCCACGACATGATCCGGTCCGTGCCGGAAGACGATGTTCCGTGCGTGCGCCCCGAGACGAAGGCCGACATCGAGGGCTTCGAGCCCGTCATCACTGACACCCTCCGCAGGGCGGTCGAGTACTTCTGGCTCGCAACGGCCGCTCGCCGTGTTCGCCGTACCGGCAATCCGCACAACACGATGCTGATCCACACCAGCGTCAACACCGCCGTGCACAACAGCTTCGAACGACCGCTGCAGCACCTGCTGAAACGCGCCGCGCAAACCATGACCGATGCGGTCTTCCTCGCCCGGCTGCGCGATCTCTGGGATCAGGAGACGGCACGCGTACCTGCCAAGGACTTCGGCGAGACGAAGGTGCCGTTCGACGACTTGGTCCCTGAACTGCCGGGGGTTCTCCGTAGTTGCCGCATCATCATGGACAACTCCAGTAGCGAGGCTCGTCTCGACTACGAGAACGGTCCAGTCGTGGCGATTGCGGTGGGAGGCAACACCCTCTCGCGTGGACTCACCCTCGAAGGCCTGTCGGTGAGCTACTTCGTACGTGCCGTCTCCGCATACGACACTCTGCTTCAGATGGGGCGTTGGTTCGGCTTCCGGAAGGGCTACGCCGATCTGCCCCGCATCTGGATGACCGATGAACTGGCCGAGTGGTTCCGGCACCTTGCCACGGTCGAGACCGAGATGCGCCGAGACATCGACATCTACATAACGGAGTCCGAGACGCCCCTCACCTTCGCCGTACGTCTGCGTACCCACCCTGCTCTGCGCGTGACTGCTGCAGCCAAAATGCGCGATGCGGTCACTGCCGCTTCCTCATACGGAGGCAAGAGGGTTCAGACCCACTACTTCCACACCAACGGCAACTGGCTGCGGAACAACACGGCCGCCGCGCATGACTTGGTGACCGCGGCCCTCTTGAACGCCGTCAGGGTGGAGGATCGCTCGCCCGAAGGCCGCTACGTCTTCCGCGACGTGCCGTACGACGTCGTGACCGACTTCCTGGCCTCCTACAAGTTCCACGAGAAATCACCCGAGAACGACGCGGACCTGATCAGCGGCTACATCCGCAAGCGCGTCGCGGCCGACTCGCTGCGCCGATGGAACATTGCGATCGTCGGCAACCCGGCAGGAGAGCCGTTCGAATTCGTGCCCGGCGTATCTGTCGGACGCAACATCCGTAGCCGCGTTGCCATGACCAATCCCGCGCCGGACTTCGCCGACATCAAGACGCTCATGAGCCGTCGCGATGCGGCCGTCGACCTGGCCGGAGACACTGCGAAGCTCACCGAGAAGGGCATCATCGACGAGCGCCGTGTCCAGCTTCCGGACACCGGCCTTCTGGTGCTGTATCCGATCGACAGGACGTCCGAGCCCGGCCCCGGAAAGAAGCTGCGTGCCCCTCTGAACGCGGAGGAACACGTCGTCGGCGTCGGCCTCGTCTTTCCGGAACCGCAGCACGGGGACAGCACTGTGGAAAAGTACATCTCGGCGGATCTGTCGGGTGTGCGATTGGAGGACGAGGACTTCAGCCTCCTCGAAGGCGAGGACGCATGAGCGACGACGCCTTCCGCAAGCTAGTCGAGGAGCATTGGGCCGCACTCGAAGCAGCGCCGCCCAGCGGGGAACGTCGTCTCCGAGTTTCGCAGCTTCCGGTAGTGACCGAACAAGGTGCCCTGGTCGCAGCGGTGGATCACGACGGCTTCCGTCACATGCTCGTGCCAGTGCACTCGCATCTGAAGGTTCGTGCCGGCCTCGACGGCCCTGTACTCCACCTGCGCAAGCGCCCCCTTGAGGATGAGGAGACGTACCAGACGTACGCCGATCTCGCCTGCCTGCGTACGGACCTGAACGACCTGTTCACAGAACTGTGCGCGGACATATTGGATGCGGCGGGGAGACTGCCCACCCATCCGGTCAAGGCCCTCTATCAAGTCCTGGACCGGTGGAAGGCTTTGTTCCAACCACAGGGGGTCGTGCTGGGTCCGGAACAGCTCGCCGGACTCTTCGGGGAACTGCTTGTGCTCGAACGGCTCCTCGAGTTGGACTCCAGCGCGCATAGCCTGTGGCGTGGGCCGGAAGGCCATCGCCATGACTTCGCCGCGGGAAACCTCGCCGTGGAGGTGAAGACGAGCGCCAAAGGCACCGGTAGAAGGCCACGGATTCACGGGCTCGATCAACTCGACGCCCCGGACGGTGGAACGCTCTGCCTGGCCTGGTTCCGCCTACGCCGTACCATCGCGGGCGGTTCGGGTGTCGGCTTCATGGAATTGCTCGAACGGACTCTTCAGTCCTGTGACGACGAGAGCGCCCTCCTCGGCCTTCTCGCCCAAGCCGGTTATCGGTCCATCGATGCCGAGCGGTACCGCGACGTGCACTTCGCCGTCGATGAGGAGTACTGGTACGGGGTAACCCCCGACTTCCCCTCTTTGACCACTCGGGCCCTCTTCGTAGCAGGCTTGCCGGTTTCCGTAGTAGATGTCGAGTACACCATCGACCTGTCCGGAGAGACTCCGGCCCCCATGGCAGCCGACGCGGTGCAGCGAATGATCGACCGCATGATCCAGGAGTCCGCGTGACAGATCCCCGCTGGTTCTCCCAGCCCTACCCTCCGGAAGGCGCGAGCGCCGCCGAAGGGATTCGCAACCAGCTCGGTCGGCCCGAGCTCGATCTACTCACCATCCTGGTGCGGGAGTCGGCTCAGAACAGCTGGGATGCCCGGCTTGAGCGCTCCTCGATACCCGTGGACTATCGCATCGACATGTGGACCGTCGGACCGGCCCACTCCGGTGCGTGGCGAGAGCTCCTGCTGGCAGGGGCGCCTCAAAGCGTCGAGCAGTTTCCGCTTCGCGACACACTCAAGCGGGGCCCAGTTCGTGTTCTGTCCGTATCCGACCGCGGCACCCGCGGGCTCGGAGGCCCGACGCGAGCGGACAATGCCGTGGGCCCCGACCGCGACTTCGTCTCCTTCATCCGTAACATCGGCGAGCCACGCGACACGGCACTCGGTGGCGGCACCTACGGCTTCGGCAAGGGCATTTTCTACCTACTGTCCAGGCCTGGAACGATCATCGTTTATTCCCGCTGCCGAACCGCTGGCGGCGGACACGAGACGCGACTCATCGGCTGCACGCTCTGGAAGAGCTACGTGCACTCCGAGTCCGACGGCGATTGCCGCTACACCGGTAGGCACTGGTGGGGCGACACGTCGGGCAAAGTGGTCGAGCCCTTGGTAGGCGAAGAGGCGGATGCCGTGGCTCAGCGCCTCGGCCTCAAGTCGTTCGGGCCAGTGGAGACCGGAACGACGGTCGTCGTCGTCGACCCAAATCTGGACGACCTGGAGCCCGCGAAGGCGGCCGAGTATCTGGGCGACACCATCGCCTGGCATCTATGGCCCAAAATGATCTCCACCGAGGGCAAACCACCCGCCATGCAATTCTCCGTGTTCCACGACGGAGTGCAACACCCGGTACCCGATCCGCGCACCATGCGTCCCCTCAACATGTTCGTCGCGGCCTACGAAGCGATGGCGGGCCCGAACGGCAGCGACCTGGAGTGCCGCAAACCCAAGAAGCACCTTGGCCGACTCGGCCTCGTGAAGCGCATCATGCCTTCGCTGGAACCGACCCATGCATCCCGCATGCTCGCCATCGAAGATCTGATCCATCACGTCTGTTTGATGCGTCCTGCGGAACTCGTCGTCACTTATCACCCCGGGCCCAAACCACCGAGCACGAATCAGGGCTACGCAGGCGTGTTCAGAGCCGACGAAGCCATGGACGACGTCTACGCCAAGGCCGAGCCGCCCACCCACGACGCCTGGAACCCACATTCCCTCGACAGACCGGAGAGCACTTACGTACAGACGACGTTCCGGCGTATCGGCGAAGCCCTGGAGCAGTTGCTCTCCTTGAGCGGCACCACTCGTCCCGGCGCCAGCAATGTCGCTCTGGGAGCGGCCAGTTCGCTTTTTTCGGGACTGGTCGGGGGAGCCTGGGGCATGGGAGGAGCCACCGCCTACTCCAAACCTGGAAGTACCGCCACAACAACCTCCAGGCCGACCGACGACGGGAACGCCGGAACGCACCGGGCCGCCGACAGTCGACGTCCGTCGACACGGTTCACGGACCGGGCCGACCTCGAAAGCACACACCCTGCCGAAGGCTACGACAGCGACGATGCGCCGGCCTCGGGAATGTCGGGAGCCAGCACCCCCGACGCTTCACGTCGCCGTCCCCGAGTGCAGTACGTCGGCGACCCGTACTACGACGATCGTGGGGACACCTCCGTGCTGGTTCAAGAGTTCCGACTCCCCGTGCCTGGGCCGCAGCGCGTACGCATCGACCTCGCGATCACCCTGCCCGGCACCGGCGGACGCGAGACCGATCCCCCCATCGGCGCGAGCATGCCCATGCTGATCGGCTGGGAGGACGAAACCGGACGGCTCCACACCTCCGACCCCCAGGTGGTCGCGGGCGGCGAGGCCGTCTGGCGTGCCGTGGTGCGGCCGGCTCCAGACACCATGACCGAGATCGGCATCAAGGTCGAGGCGGTGAGAACCTCGTGACACGGCGCGTACTGCCCTACCGGGCCCCGACCGAGGACGTCGTGACAGCGGAACCCTGGCGCCTCGTGGTCGAGGATGCCGAGGTGCCCCTTCCCGAGGCCCTGCCCGACTGGGACTACCAAATGGACGTGCACGTACGCAGAACTCTCCAAGTCGACCTGGACCGGGTCCGTCGCCAGACAGGGTTGGCGGCGGATGCCGCACTCATGCTCTCCGCCGTCTGGACCGCCACCGGTTCCAATCTCAGCGGTCCCGCCCAGCGCCTACGTCTATCCAAGGGCGGCACGAGCACCCTCGAATTCGACGTCCGGTTGCGGGGTACCGACCTCGGCGGCCTGTTGCTCCTGGACACCGCGCTCGTACTCGCCGAGCGCGTAAAGGACGCACGTCCTTCCTCGCCGAGGCGAGCAGGGTCGGTACTCTGGAGCGACCGTGAGACTCTGCGCCTGCAGGGCGACGCCCCGCAGTTCCCCATGGCTGTGATCGACTTCGCGCGAACATCGTTCCCGGAGAACGCGGCCTGGCATCTGCAAATCAGTGGGGGCTTGGAGAGCGCCACCATGGGCTCCCTCCTGCTCCTCGTCAACGAGCGGAACACGGTCACCGCGACCGCATTTCAGAATGCGGGCAAGCCTCGCCCCGTGGATCGGATCGTGCTTTCGGCGGTGTACGCGGATGCCGCCCGGGTCATGGTCGAGCATGCTCTCGCACACGAAGAGTTCGTCGAGGACGCTGACTTCCCCGACGGTTCACTCGGTGCCACCTTGCTGAGCTTGTTCGACCAACTGTTCCCGGGGCAGTCGATCACCGACGTACGCCTCCGCCACCGACAGTCGCCCGCTCTGTTCTCGTCGGATTTGCAGGCCGCCGTGAAGATCTTCGAGGTGTCGTGATGAGCTTTCTTTACCCTCGGCTCCTCGCCGAACAGGCAAGACCCCTGTTCGAGAAGTACCGGATCCTCGCGCCCGCCGACTTGTCCCGACGTTTCGCCGTCACCCACGACTCCACGGTCTACGTCGCCACGGGAGGCGATCGGGTCTCCTCGGCCCGGCTCCGTGAGCTGCGGGAAGGTGTGCTGGACCTCGCGAAACGTGCTGGCTTCCCCGACGACTCCGACCGTGTGCGCAACGCCGAATTCGATCTTCGCCTCGCCGCTCTGTTGCATGCCGAGATGGGCATGGTGCCCGCCGAGGCCGCGTCCCGCGACGTCTGGGCCTTCCTGGCACTTGTCGTCCTTCCCGATGTCGCATTCTGGCGCTATCCCCAACCGCCCAAGGATCGAGTCCTGGGCACCGACCTCACCCGGCACGTCTTCGGTCGCCTCTGGTGGCGGGCGCAACTCGTACGAGCACCGGAGGAATCGGAGCCCTATCGCGCCCTCGAGATCCTCGGTGAGGCTGCGTTCGACCAGATTTACGCGCGCCGCGCCGCGCTGGGCGGAAGCCCGCACTTGGTGAGGGCGATCCTGCGAGTCTGGAAAGATCTCGATCTGAGAGGCCTGAACGAGCGCGACACCCTTCGCGACTTCCTCAAGCGGCTGCTCCGGCTTGCTCCGTTCGTGCTGTTCGACGGAATCGAGGAACACGCGCTCGACAGCGAGTTGCGTGCCGTCGCCCAGGAGTCCGTGGACGCGCAACGCCCCAGGACCGCGACGAATTCGCCCCAAGTCGTCCCAGATCCGTCGACTATCGCCGACAGCGCAAGACCGGCTCCTCCTTCCGTTTCCTTCAATGAGCAGTCCGTCCCTCGCCAAGGAAAACCGGCGGAACCCGTCGAAATCCGACGCTTCAAGTCTCTGGAGATATGCGCGGGAGCGGGAGGGCAGGCACTCGGCCTCGAACGTGCCGGATTCGACCCTGTACTGCTCATCGACAGCAAGGCGGACGCCTGTTTCTCGATCGACCTCAATCGACCGGCTTGGGATGTCGTATGCATGGACGTTGCGCAATTCAGCCCGTGCATGCGCCCCGACGTCACACATGTCGATCTCGTCAGCGGTGGCCTGCCACGTGTGAAATCGTCTGCAACAGTCGGGCGGTCGGAGGACACCGAGGAGCGCAGGGTCCTCCGCGCCGCGATCAGCCTGGCATGCGAAATCGGACCAAAGGCAGTTCTCTTCGAGAACGTCCCCGACCTGGTCGACGGCCCCGATTTTTCGACGGATCGCGCTTGGATCGACCGCGAGCTGCACAACGCAGGATTCCGTACCAGTTGGAAGATCCTGAATGCTTCGGGCTTCGGCGTCCCTCAAAACCGGAAGAGCGGATTTCTCGTGGCTATGCAAGATCCGTATTTCGAGCGTTTCTCATGGCCTCTGCCGAAGGACGAACCACCGCCCACGGTGGGAGATGTCCTCGGCCCGTCCATGTCCTCCGGCGGCTGGCCCGGCGCCGAACGCTGGGCCAAGAACGCCGACCGAATCGCCCCGGCTCTCGTCGGCGGCTCCGACCGCAGAGGTGGGGCCGACCTCGGACCGACGGGCAGCAAGAAGGCGTGGGCTGCGCTCGGAGTCAACGGCAGCAGTCTTGGGGACGAGCCTCCGGGGGCCGATTTCCCCGCGGACGAAACACCCAAACTGACTGTGGAGCAGGCGGCGGCGATCCAGGCCTTCCCCGATCACTGGAAGCTCTCCGGCGGCAAGACCTCCCGGTATCGTCAAGTGGGCCACGCCATGCCGCCCCCACTCGCGGCCGCAGTCGGCCAGGCCCTCGCAACCGCACTCCGAAGCTAAGATCGGCCTATGCTCACGCCCCGTTCCGTCACCCACGGACCCATCACCGTCGTCGACCTCTTCAGTGGCTGCGGGGGCTTCACCCAGGGCTTCCACGAGTTCCGCCCTGCGGGAAAGCACGGGGCCGGCCCGGTCTTCCACAGCCTCGCGGCCGTCGAGCACAACCGCGCCGCCGCGGCCACGTACGCGGTGAACTTCGGGGAACTTCGCAAGGACAGGCGAGTACCGGCGACTGGTGTGCATGTCGGAGACATCGAGGACTGGGAGCCGACTCCAAAGGCACTTCACGCGGATGTCGTCGTCGGGGGCCCTCCATGCCAGGGCTTTTCAGCCTTGAACCGGGCCAAGAAGGGAACCGAACGCAACCGCCTCTGGGAGGAATACGTTCGGATTGTCGCGGAGATCCGCCCAAAGGTTTTCGTGATCGAGAACGTGGACCGCTTCTTGAAGTCGGATGAATTTCGGAACCTGCTCAACGAGGTGAAAGAAGGGGGCAAGCTCTCCGAATACCGACTCATCGATCCTCCAGGCCATGAGCCCACCGATTCCGAGGAAAAGAAGAACAACCGTTACCTCCTGAACGCTGCGGACTACGGCGCGGCTCAGGCCCGCCGCAGAGCCATCGTCATCGGCGTCCGTCGCGATCTTGAAAACGGCCGCACCATGACGTATCCCGCCAAGACGCACTACCGTCGTCCCAAAGAGTCGGTTGCAACAACCCGACCTATTGATGGCGTCGAAGCGGGAATCTCATACTGGGAGGCCGTGGATGACATCTTTCGCGAATCATCGAAGCGAAAGCTTGAGGATCTTCCCAACCTCAAGGGGTCGGTACCTGAGCTGGAGGGCGAGCTTCCCGGAATTTTCAGCACGGAAAATCTCCACTTCGGCCGGAACCCGGAGACACTTTCTCTTGCCCGCTACCACCGCATCCCTCCGGGCGGAAATCGTAAACATTTGAGTGGCTGGTGGTTCACTCGAGACGAGTTCGGCGAATTCAAATACTTCACCACGTCGGCCCCTCCTGGCGTGAGGACACCTGTCGAGTACCTATCGACCACCAGTTGGGACAATCATAAATCCGGAACAGGGGACGTCATGGGCCGGATGCGCCTCGGCGATCCATCGGTGACCATCCGTACCGAATTCTTCAAGCCGGAGAAGGGGCGCTATCTGCACCCTTCGGAAGATCGACCCATCACACACTTCGAGGCCGCCCGCATACAGGGATTCCCCGTGGAGTTCCGCTGGTGTGGCACGAAGACAGAGATCGCCACGCAGATTGGGAACGCCGTACCAATTCCCTTGGGCAAGGCCATCGCGATGGCGATCCACGCCTACCTACGTGGATGAGTAATCGCTTCCGGTACCAACCCGTCGCGCCAGCCAGAAGATCCTGACCCGGGCTTCTTCGCGAACATACTGGCCCACTGACTCCACGGGCAGAGGAACATCGGCGGCAGACCGCGTCCGCCGATGCCTCGATGGAGCTGGGAACGTCGGGCTGCTTCGAGTACACGATCAGAGCCTCGAAGCAGCCGTTCCCTCCACCGCACGACTCTCCACGACTCCTCATCACGGAGCCCGGCAAGGTCGACCTGGAGCTTCCGAGATCTGTGCCTCGAAGCGGATCTGCGCTCTGTCCAGGACCTCCTCCTCGTCGCAGTCACGTGCGCGCAGCCAGTGGAGGACATCCACGATGACGTCGCTCGCCGCCTCTGCCGCGAGCGTCCTGCTCAGTCTGTTCGGGGTTCCCTCACAAACCGATCCTGTGGCTTCGCGGAGACTCAGAAGGGCTTCGGCCCGCGCGACCGCGGCTCCGTCCACGTGGCCGTTCGACGTGTTCGATCCCGTCGCCAATTCGCACCATGTCACTTTTCGGTCCGCGCGCAGCGAGACACCCCAACCGTCGGCGATCGCATCGACGATGGCCATACCTCGCCCGGCCTCGCAGTCGGAACCCGCCTCGACGAGGGTGGGCTGAGCCTGCGTGTCCGGATCGTGCAACTCGATACGGAGACGAGTGCCGTTCATCGAGACACCGAGCATGGCCGGGGTGCCCGCCCCCACGTGCTTGATGATGTTGGACACCAACTCGCTGACGCACAACTGGGCCGCGTCGGCGACCTCATGAAGGCCCCAGAGCCCCAGGTGCAACCGCATGGCACGGCGCAGGGCGGCCACTTCCTCGGGTTCCGCGGTGAAGTCCAGTTCCCAAGGCTTCCGCGACATGCACGCTTCTCGGATCACGAAGACCTCTCTCGTCGCACGCCATCTCCGCACAATCAACGGAGCGTCACGCACTCTCACGGAGAGTTGCGCCGTGCATCAGAGTGGCGTGCGCGCATCCCGCCGTGCAATGTGCACGGCGGGATTCCCACTTTCGAGCGATTGGCAAGCACACCCCTTGGAGAAAGACTGAACGCCCGTTACCAGTAGAGGGGTTGGAATGGCCGGTTCACCGACCGCACGACGTCGACGTCTCTCGATCGAACTGAAGAAGCTCCGTGAGCAGAGCGAGCTGACCTGTGCGCAGGTCGGCGAGGCGCTGGACTGGAGTGGCTCCAAGGTCAATCGGATGGAGACGGGCAGCGGCAGGGTCCAGCCGTCCGACGTCGATGTCCTGTGCCGGTTCTACTCCACCGGTGACGAGTTGCGTGAGTTCCTGAAGTCACTGGCCCGTCAGGCCAGAACTCGCGGTTGGTGGCAGGCGCACGGCTCCGGAGTCCCCGACTGGTTCTCGATCTACATCGGCCTGGAGCAGGACGCGTCCACGTTCCGCCAGTACCAATGCGAGTTGCTGCCCGGTCTCATGCAGACCACGGCGTACGCCTCCGAACTGCACAGGACCGGAGCACACATGACGCCCGCCGACATCGACCGTGCGGTGCGCGTCAGGCTGGAGCGACAGTCCATGCTCGCTCGGCCCGACGGTCCGGACGCCTGGTTCATCGTGAACGAAGGCACTCTCCGCAATGTCATCGGCGATCGGGCCCTGATGCGTGAGCAACTCGAGCGCGTCCTGGAGTCGGTGGAGTTGCCGTCCGTGACATTGCAGGTCCTTCCCTTCGACTCAGGCACCTACCCGGCCACCGGGTCGTTCACCATGCTCGGGTTTCCCGACCTGGAGGATCCGGACATCGTGTATCGGGACGGCATCACCGACGCCATCTACCTGGAGGGCGAGCATCATGTTCGGGAGTACACCCGGGCGTTCGACGGTTTGAGAGCTGCCGCCCTGAGCCCTCAGCGCTCCAAAGAGTTGATCGAATCGGTCCTGAAGGATTACGCACGATGAGCATTGCAGAATCCACCGTCCCCACCGGCTCGGCATGGTTCAAGTCCTCGTACAGCAACGGCGCCGGCGGCGAGTGTGTCGAATGCGCCCACATCGGCCAGGACACGTTGATACGCGATTCCAAGGCCGACCCCGACCCCGGCTCCGTCGTCACCGTCGGCCGTCGCAGTTGGCATGCCTTCCTCCGTGCCCTTGTCCAGGAGACCTTGAAGCGTTGACCATCGGTGGACCTGGTCGAGGCAGCTGTCGAAGCGCGGTTCCGGCGTGCCCGGTTCAGGACTCGTCCGGCCGCAGATCGTCGGTCAGCGGGTATCCCATGACCCTCGCGGCCGCGACCACTTCGGAGACGGAAGCCCCGGGGTTGAGTGCGATGATCTGGGGCAGCCCGAGCGGACGCAGGTCGTAGATGTGGCGGAGCGCCTCGATGTCCGTCGGCACCTCGTAGTAGTCCTCGGCGAACGCCCGGAACGCCTCGGGGGTCGGGGTGAGCAGGAGCTCGAAGAGCCGGGCCGAGCCGTCGGGGTCCGGGTGGTCGGTGGGGAAGGTGATCCGGCCCGTCCTCCAGGACGGGGCGTCCGGTTCGCGCCACAGGCACGCCGTCACCACCGGGCATCCGTCCTCGTCCGTGAAGGCGGGCTCGTCGACGTAGCGCCGGAAGGCCTCGGGCACCGAGTCCAGCACTCCGGGCCAGGGCCGCGGCACATCCTCGTGGTGGTAGGGGCTCAGCGGGGACTCGTGGTCGAAGCCGCGGATGTACGCGCCGTCGGGGGCGAAGACCATGTCGTACTCGTCGCCGGATCCGTTCCTCATCGAGGCCGCTTCCTCGGTTTCCGACCACTGGGCGCTGTACGAGTAGACGCGCTCGCCGTCGGGATTCAGTATCGCCTCGGCCATGGCCATCGATCGGCAGAGATCCTTCAGGGTGTCGATGTCGGGCAGGGCGGCGGCAATGTCTTGGGCTGTCATGCGGGCCATCCAATCGGGTGCCACCGACAGCGGGTCCGGGGCGGGTCCGGGGCGGGCCCGAGCAGTGACCGGGACTCGCTCGGCCCGCGGCCACCCGCGGCCCGCCGGGATCCGGCATCGGGTTAGCCTCGGGTGTCGAACAAGGAGGCAGTAATGGCGAAGGTACCGGCCTCGATGGTGGCCGCCGCGGGGCTTGTCGGTGGGTACGGCGTCGCCCGGTGGACGAGGAAGCGGCAGCTCGGCGGGGTCGTGCTCGCCGCCGCCGGGGTCACCGCCGCGCGCCAGTGGAAGCAGGAGGCCGGCGGGGTGGCCGCCGGAGTGCTGACCGCCGGGTACGTCGCCGCGTTCGCCGGGTCGCACCCGCTGGCCAAGAAGGTGGGCGCCTGGCCCGCCGTCTTCGGTGTCGCCGGTGCCATGGCCCTCGCATCCTGGGCCGTGGCCGACCGGCGCGCCTGAGCCGAGCGCCGGCCCCGGCTCAGACTCCGGCTCAGAGCCCGACCCGGTCCACGGACCGGGGCGTCTCATACCCAGGACCACCCCCACGCACCGGGTCACGCCCAAGGCCGGGGTCACGCCCAGTGCCGCCTCCCTGCCCAGGCTCACACCCGCGCCCATGATTCAGGAGGCCGGCTCCTCCACCCCCCGGAACGCCCGCCGATACGCGTACGGGCTCGTCCCCACCACCCGTTTGAAGCGGTCCCGGAAAGCCGTCGGGGAGCCGAAGCCCGCCTGGGACGCGATGCGTTCGACCGGGTACGTGGTCGTCTCCAGGAGGTACTGGGCACGGCGTACCCGGGCCCGGTGCAGCCACTGGAGCGGTGTCGTGCCCGTCTGTTCGCGGAAGCGGCGGTTGAGGGTGCGGGTGCTCATGCCGGCGTGGACCGCGATGTCCTCCAGGGTCAGCTCCCGGTCCGCGTTCTCCTCCAGCCAGTCGAGCAGCGGCTCCATGGTCGTGCCCGCCGGTACCGGCGGCTGGGTGTGGACGATGAACTGGGCCTGGCCGCCCTCCCGTTCCAGCGGCATGACGGACAGCCGGGCGGCATGGGCGGCGACCGCCGAACCGTGGTCCTTGCGGATCATGTGCAGGCACATGTCCAGTGCCGCCGCCGCGCCCGCCGAGGTCAGGAACTGGCCGTTGTCGACGTAGAGCACGTTCGGGTCCACGGTCACCGCCGGGTGCCTGGCCGCCAGTTCCCCGGCCGCGACCCAGTGCGTGGTCGCGCGCAGTCCGTCCAGCAGGCCGGTGGCGGCGAGGACGAAGGCGCCGACGCAGATCGAGGCGATCCTGGTGCCGTTCGCGGCCGCCGCGCGCAGCGCCTCCGCGACGCCCGGCGGGAGTGTGACGGACGGGTCGGCCACGCCCGGCAGGATGATCGTGTCCGCGTCGGCCAGCGCCTCCAGACCGTAGGGGGCGCGCAGCGTGAACGCGCCCGCGCTCACCTCCGCGTCCGCCGTGACCGAGCACACCCGGGTCCGGTAGGCCGGGCGGCCGTCGGGCAGCCGGGCCCAGCCGAAGGTGTCGATCGGGGCTGCGAGATCGAACGGGATGACCTGGTCGAGGGCCAGTACGGCCACGGTGTGCATGGCCAGAGCGTAGGCATACAGCGGGTTCTCGTCACGCCGGGTTCTCGTCACGCCGAGGTCTCATCATGCCGGGTTCTCGTCATGCCGTACGCCGGGGTGCGTATGCCCGTGGCCGTGCGGCCGCCGCAGCCCACCCCCGGGTGGGTAGGCCGACAGGCCCTGGCCGGAATCCGTTGCCTCCTGGCAAAAGTGCCACTTCTCCATGATCCGCCCGCCCTCTACCGTCACCCCGTGACCAAGTTCCTCCTCGCCGTCCATGTCATCGCCGCGATCGTCGCGATCGGGCCCGTCACCGTCGCCGCGAGCATGTTCCCGCCGGCCGCGCGCAAGGTTCTCGAGGCGCCGGACGACGCGAGCGCCCTCGCCACCGCCCGGCTGCTGCACCGCATCTGCCAGGTGTACGCCGTGGCGGGCGTCGTCGTGCCCGTGTTCGGGTTCGCCACGGCGAGCGACATGGGTGTACTCGGCGACACCTGGCTGATCGTCTCGATCGCGTTGACGGCGGCCGCGGCCGTGGTCCTCGCCGCACTGGTACTGCCCCGGCAGAGCGCGATCCTGGAGGGCGCCGGGAAGGCGGGGGTTCCACAAGGCGGCCAGGAGGCGGCCCTCCCCGAAGGCGTACTCCGGGAGGGGACGCTCCGCGAGGCGGCCGTGGACCGCGCGGCGACCGTCCGGCTCGCCATGTTCACCGGGATCTTCAACCTGCTGTGGGCCACCGTCACCGTCCTGATGATCATCCGGCCGGGGTCCACGACGGGCGCCTAGGACCGGACGCCGAGGACCTGTCCGGTCGGCTCCCCCGACCGGAAACACGCCCGCCCGTTCCGGTCGGTGTCCCGGGTCCCTAGGATCCCCGCCATGGACGCGAACCAGCAGCAATCCGCACCGAGCACACCAAGCGCCTATCTGACCTTCCTGGAACGGCAGCTGACCGCCGACGGATGCGCCACGCGGTGGGAGGACTGGGCCGGGGTGCCCGTGCTCGTGGGGCGGCGGGCCGAGTTCCGGTTGCGCTGGATGGGGACGAAGCTGCATCTGTTCACGGTGGCCGCGGCCGTCCCGGAGATAACCGTGCAGGCCATCTCCGGCTTCACCGACCAGGTGATGAAGTACGCCAAGGACACCAAGGGCGGTCTGCCCGTCGGCTTCCAGAACGGCATCGGCGCCTTCCCGCTGCTCGTCAGCGACCGGGTCGACCCGGCGGCCGTGCAGTGGGCCGAGGCGCAGCAGCGGGTCAAGTTCGCCTGCATGACACGGCCCGTCGTGGTCGACAGTTCGCGTCAGTACGTGGGGATGTACCGCGGCAAGCCGGTCCTCGGGCGCGTCTACGCCTCGTACTTCAACGAGAAGAGTTCGCGGTACTTCCACGGGCATTAGGCGGGCCAGGGCGGGCGGCGGGCGGACCCGGGGCCGCGGGCCGGCCCGCGTCTCCCGCCGTCAGCCGGCCAGGACCAGTTCCTCCTCCAGGGCGTCCGCCAGGTCCGTCCTGAACTGCCGTGCCACCGCGCTCGCGACCAGGACGGCGGCGGCCCCGAGCAGCGTGACGGCCGCCCAGGTCAGCGGCCACACCTGGGCGAAGCCGTCCGGGGGACCGGGATGGGTCCGCAGCGACATGTGGAGCAGGATCGCCGGGGGTGCCGCGACCAGGAGCAGCGGCCAGGCCAGCGCGTCCCGGAGTCCGAAGTGGACGGCCAGGAGCAGCAGGACCGCGGCGAGGGCGAGTACGCCGGTACCCGTCACCGGGGTGGTCTCGGCGGCGGAGCCCGGCGTCTCGGGGCGGTTGCGCAGGTCCCAGGGGAGGCAGAGAAGGTACGCCGCGCAGGAGAGGGCGGCGCCGAGGACACGCGTCAGCCAGCGTTCCGGCCAGGGGCGCGTTCGCAAGGGGCGGAGCAGTTTCTCGGTCATGCGTACGAGGGTTCCGTGCCCGGCGGTGCGGCGACAGAGTACGCGTACTCAGAAGCGGCACCCCGGAAAGGGGCTCGTACGGGCCTCTCGTACGGGTCGGTCCACCGTGGCGCACAGCGGGAGGCGCCGATCCGGAACGCGAGCGCGGACGTGAGCCCCCTCTTCGTCGAGCGAACCCCGCCCGGGTTCCCGCTCCGGCGAGCGAGGCCCGCCCGGGTTCCCGGCCCCGCCCGGGTTCCCGGCCCCGCCCGGGTTCCCGGCCCCGCCCGCCTACGCCCCCAGCGCCCGTGACACCACGTAGATCAGCAGTCCGGCCAGCGAGCCGACCACCGTGCCGTTGATCCGGATGAACTGCAGGTCACGGCCGATGTTCGCCTCGATCTTCCTGGTGGTGTGCTCGGCGTCCCAGCCCGCGACCGTGTCCGTGATGAGCGAGGTGATCTCCTTGCGGTACGTCGTCACGACATACACGGCGGCGCCCTCCACCCAGCTGTCGACCTTGGCCTGCAGCTTGGGTTCGGTGGCCATCCGGGCGCCGAGGGACAGCAGGGAGGCCCGCACGCGCAGCCGCAGCTCGCTGCGCTCGTCCTCGGCCGCGGACACGATCATCGACCGTACGGCCGTCCAGGCGGAGGCGATCAGGTCCTGGACCTCGCCGCGGCCCAGCACCTCGCCCTTGAGGCGCTCCACGCGCGCGCGGGTGTCGGTGTCGGACTGCAGGTCGGAGGCGAAGTCGGTGAGGAAGCGGTCGAGGGCGCCGCGGGCCGGGTGGGTCGGGGAGTCGCGCATCTCGGTGACGAAGCGGAGCAGTTCCTTGTAGACCCGCTCGCCGACCTTCTTGTCGACGAACCGGGGGGTCCAGCCGGGCGCGCCGCCCTGGACGGCGTCCATCACCTGGACGTCGTGGAACACCAGCCAGTCGTGCGCGCGGGAGACCACCAGGTCGACGAACCGCTTGTGGCCGCCGTCCACGACGATCTTCTCCAGCATCTTCCCTATGCCGGGCGCGATCTCCTGGGCGTCCGCGCGGCGGGTGATCGCCTCCCCCACGACGGCCTGGACGTCGGAGTCGCGCAGCACGGTCAGCGCGCCCCTGAGCGCGGCGGCCAGTTCGGCCGTGACCCGGTCCGCGTGTTCGGGATCGGCGAGCCAGGCGCCCAGTCTGCTGCCGATGCCCACCGCGCGCAGCCGCTGGCGGACGACCTCCTCGGAGAGGAAGTTCTCGCCGACGAACTCGCCCAGCGAGACGCCCAGCTGATCCTTCTTCTTGGGGATGATCGCTGTGTGCGGGATGGGCAGGCCGAGCGGGTGCCGGAAGAGGGCCGTGACCGCGAACCAGTCGGCCAGCGCGCCGACCATGCCGGCCTCGGCGGCCGCCGCGACATAGCCGGCCCAGGCGCCCGCGCCTTCGTTCGAGGCCCACTTCGCCAGGACGTAGACGAGGGCGACGAAGAGCAGCAGGCCGGTGGCGGTCGCCTTCATCCGGCGCACCCCGCGGCGCTTCTCCTCGTCGGCGGGGCTGAACGTGTTCATCGCCCGGCCCGGCGGCACGGCGGACCTCCGGTCGTTCTCGGCTCCGGCGGCCTTCGCGGCACCGGTCGCCTCCGCGGCTTTCGCGGCACCGGTCGCCTGTGCGGCCTTCGCGGCAGCGTCACCGGCGTCCGCCACCTCCGTCGCCTCCGGGGCCTCCGTGGCGTCGGCGGCCTTCGCGGCGGCCTCGGCGGCGTTCGCGGTGTCGCCGGGGCGGGCATGCTGCTCCGTGCCGTCCCCTTCACCCGAATTCGTGCGTCCCATTCACTCCACCCGTTCGCAGGCCACGTCACGCACCGTACCCATTGTCCCTTTCTCCCTCTCTTCCTCACCGACTCCTGGAACGACACAGGAGTTCCCGGCGTCTGTTCGGATGGGGAATGGACCAGGGGGTCCCCTAGGGGGCGGGGGTCCCCTAGGGGGCGCGTCGGAGTCCTTGCGCCCCATGACGCATCATGGAGTGATCACATCGGAGCCTCGGGCTCCCTCGCCCGAGGAGACACGCACCGCATGACCAAGCGTCACGGTTATGCCCTGCTCGCCGCGATCCTTGCCGTGGTCGTGGTCCTTTCCGCCGCCATCTACATCGGTGTCGCGGCGGACGACGGCAGCGAGGCCAAGGCGGCCGTCGCCAGTGGCCGCACGTCGCACGACGCCGCCCCCGCCTCCACCGGCACCTGGGTCGGTGCCTGGTCCGCCTCCCCGGTCGGAGCCGAGCCCGGCACGGAGCCCGACGGACTGGCGGGCCGCTCCGTGCGCAACGTCGTGCACACGGCCGCCGGGGGTACGGGTGCCCGCGTCACGCTGTCCAATCTCTACGGGCAGCAGCCGCTGGTCGTCACGCACGCCACGATCGCCGTCGCCGCGACCGCGGACAACGCCGCCGCCACGGCCGACACCATGCGCCGCCTCACGTTCGGCGGCGCCACGACCGTCGTGATCCCGGTCGGCCGGCAGGTGACGAGCGACGCCGTACGCGTGCGCATCCCGCACGGCGTGGACGTCCTCGTCACGACGTACTCGCCGACCCCGTCCGGCCCGGTCACCTACCACCCGCACGCCCGGCAGATCTCGTACGTGGCCGACGGCGACCGCACGGAGGACGTGAGCGCCGCCCCGTACACCGAACAGAGCCCGTACTGGCGCTATCTGACCGCGCTCGACGTGCTCAGCGACGACGCCACGGGCACCGTCGTCGTCCTCGGCGACTCGCTCACCGACGGCATCACCTCCACCGTGGGGGCCAACCGCCGCTGGACGGACGTCCTTTCGGAGCGGCTGAGCGCCTCGGCCGGATCCGGTGACACGCCCCGCTACAGCGTCGTCAACCAGGGCATCAGCGGGAACCAGGTCCTCGCCGCCGGGCTCGGCCGGCCGGCCGACAACCCCAGCGGGCTGAGCCGGTTCCGCCGCGACGTGCTCGACCGTACGAACGTCAAGGCCGTCGTCATCGACCTCGGCGTCAACGACATCCTGCGCAACCCGAACCAGGTCGATCCGACCACCGTGACCGACGGCCTGCGGATCCTGGTGCGGCAGGCGCACGCCCGCGGACTGCGGGTCGTCGGCGCCACGCTGATGCCCTTCCAGGGGCACCGCGGCTACACCGACGCGCGGGATGCCGTACGCCAGGCCGTGAACGCGGAGATCCGGGCCGGGAAGGTGTACGACGCCGTCGTCGACTTCGACGCGGCGCTGCGGGACCCGTACAACCCGCGCCGGCTGCGGCCCGACTACGACTCGGGCGATCATCTGCACCCCAGCGACAAGGGGTTCCGGCGGATGGCCGAGGTGTTCGACCTGAAGGAGCTGAAGGGATCGGTCCCGGCGGAACTCTGATCCGCCGGCGGTCCCGGCGGAACCGTGATCCACCGCCGGTTCAGGCGAGCCGTGATCCGTGATCCGTCAACAGTTCAGGCGGAACCGTGGTCCGCCGGCGGCACGGGCAGCACCGCCGAAACGCCCACCGACCCGGCGGCGCCCGGGAGTTCAGTGGTCGCCGTCGCGCCGCCGGTGGCGGTCCTCCCGGCGTTCGCGGTGCCGCTCCCGGCGCTCCTCATGGCGCTCACGGCGCTCCTCGTGGCGCTCGCGTATCAGGTCGCGGGCCTCTTCGAGCGCGTCGAACATGTCACCGAGACCGTCGTCCCGCGACCCGTCGAGCTCCTTGCGGGCCTCCCGGCGCTCCAGCTTCTCCTGCCGGCGCTCCTCCTTGAGACGCTGACGCTCGGCACGGGTGAGCTTGCGTTCCACGCCGACACCGCCCCAGAAGGCGAAGCCCGTGACGACGACCCGGGGTGCGCCGGGGTCGCCCGGCCGGCCCTCCTCACGGTGGTCGAAGCCGCCCATGACGCCGATGCCACGGACCACGACCTCGACACCCGGCGGCACGATGACGTTCAACCCGCCCATCACCGCGACACAGTTGATGACGACCTCACGGTCCGCGAAGTTCGCCTCGCGCAGGTCGATCTCGCCGCCGCCCATGAAGGCGAAGCAGTTGAAGCGCTTGGGCACCGTCCAGCGGCCCTTGCGCTCGAAGCCCGACAGAACCGCCACGCCCCACGAGGACGAGCCCTCGCCGCCGACGACACGAGATCCCCAACTGCCGTCGTCCAGGGGCTGCTTGACCATGGAGACACGAGCCGTCCCCACCGCGCCCGGCAGATCGCGGGTGATCGGCGTCAACTCCCCGTAGGTGCGGGCCGCGTACGTCGCCTCCAGCCGCTCCTCGAACTCCTCCATGTCGAGACGGCCCTCCGCGAGGGCGTCCCTCAGCTGTTCGGCGACTCGTTCACGATCGGCGTCGGAGGCACGCAGCTCCGGGAGTTCGTCGGTCATGGGCAGCAGCCTACGAGGTCCCCCGCCCGCGGGCTATCCGGCCCGCGTTCGCGGCGGTCTCCCTACGGCGCCGTCCCCCCGGCGTACATACGGCTGATGACCGCCTCGATGTCCGGTTCCCGTACCGAAAGGTCCACCAGTGGATATTCCGCCGCGATCCGGGCCACCAGCGGAGCCGCCGACAGACCGGCGGGGAACGCCAGCCACTGACGCGGCCCCTCCACCTTCACCACCCGCGCCGACTCCAGCTCGATCGGGGGCAGTTCCCGCTCCAGGTCCACGACCAGGGTCCGCTCGCTCTCCCCCACCGCGTGCAGCCCGCTCAGAGCGCCGTCGTACATCAGCCGCCCGTGGTCGATGACCATCACCCGCCGGCACAACTGCTCGATGTCGGTGAGGTCGTGCGTGGTGAGCAGGACGGTCGTACCGCGTTCGGCGTTCAGGTCCCGCAGGAACTCCCGGACCCGCACCTTGCTGACCACGTCGAGCCCGATCGTCGGCTCGTCGAGATAGAGCACCTCGGGGTCGTGCAGCAGGGCCGCCGCGATGTCGCCGCGCATCCGCTGCCCCAGCGACAGCTGCCGCACGGGCACGTCCAACAGAGCCCCGAGTTCCAGGAGTTCGACACAGCGGTCGAGGTTCTCGCGGAACCGCGCGTCCGGCACCCGGTACATCCGGTGCATGAGCCGGTACGAATCGATCAGCGGGAGATCCCACCACAGCGTCGTACGCTGCCCGAACACGACCCCGATCCGGCGCGCGACACGGGTGCGCTCGCGGGACGGGTCCAGACCGGCGACCCGCAGCCGGCCTGCGCTCGGGGTGAGGATGCCGGTGAGCATCTTGATCGTGGTCGACTTGCCGGCGCCGTTCGGGCCGATGTAGCCGACCATCTCCCCGCGCCCGACCGTGAACGAGATCGAGTCGACGGCCCGCACCTGCCGACGCTCACCGCGCAGGAACCCCGTCCTCCTGCGCACCTCGAAGACCTTCTCGACCCCGTCCAGCTCGATGAAGCCGGCCCCCGGGCCCGGTTCCCCGCCCGGACCGGCCGATTCCCTGTCTGTGGTGATGGCCACGACCGTTCCCCTAACTTCCCGTACTCCGGTAGGCGCGCAGCCCCGCGCGCCAGGCGAGCCCGGCCAGCGCGCAGCAGAGTGCCGCCACGGCCGGTGACGCGAACGCGACCCACACCGGCAGGTCGAGCGGATAGGGCCGCCCCAGCACGTACAGCGCGGGCAGCCAGTTGACGAAGGCGAGCGGGAGGACGAACGTCACCCCGCGCAGCATGTCCTTGGCGAAGACGGTCGGCGGGTACTGCAGCAGCGTGTTGCCGCCGTACGTGAAGGAGTTCTGCACCTCGGAGGCGTCCTGCGCGACGAACTGGAACGCCCCGCCCGCCACGAACACCGCCGAGAAGATCGCCGCGCCGCTGAGCAGCATCATCGGCATCATCAGCACCTTGAGCGGCGTCCAGTGGATGTCGAGGACGGCGAGGGCGTACCCGAGGACGAGCAGCCCCTGGGTGATCCGGCCGAGGCGGCGCAGCGCGAAACGGTCCGCGGCGACCTGCGCGAGCACCGGCACGGGACGCACCAGCAGGGTGTCCAGCGTGCCGTCGCGCACCCGGCGCCCGAGCCTGTCCATCGAGCCGAGCGCGAGGTCCGCGAACCCGAACGCGACACCGGACACCCCGTAGAGCAGGGCGACCTCGGGCAGGCTGTAGCCGCCCAGCCGGTCCACCCGGGAGAACATCAGCAGGATCGCCACGAAGTCGAGGGCGGTCGCGGCGAAGTTCCCGAAGGCGGTCATCGCGAAGGAGGCCCGGTAGGCCATCGTCGAACGCACCCACATCGCGGTGATCAGCCGGTAGGCGCGCAGCCCGTCCCGCAGCCGCTCGTACGCGCCCTGGCGCTCGAACGGCCGGAACTCCACCGCCCGCACCGCCGCCGCCCCGGCCCGCCCGGCCGCACCCGGCTCCGGCGCCGCACCCCGCTCCGGCACCGGCGCCCCCTCCCGCGCCGGGCCCGCCACGATCCCCGTCCTCCGCTCCACCGGGTCAGCCACCCTGCACCACCACCCTCCGTGTCGCCACCGACTGGACCAGCCGCCCGGCCGCCAGCAGCCCGGCCGCCCAGGCGCCCTGCACCGCGTACGTGCCCAGCGGATCCGCCGTGCCGAGCAGGACGTCCACGGGCGCCTGGATCAGCGACGACCAGGGCAGCGCCCGTACGACCTCGCCGAGCGTGCCCGGGAAGACGTTCAGCGGCAGCAGCATCCCCGAGCAGAAGATCCCCGCGATGGAGGTCAGCTGCGCGACCCCGGCTCCGTCGAGCAGCCAGAACGCGGACAGGGCCACCAGGAAGCGGATCGCGAACCCGACGGCCACCCCGAGCGCGACCGCGACCAGGAAGGCGAGCCAGGTCAGCGGATCCGAGGGCAGCGCCAGGTCGAAGACCAGCGCGCCGAACAGGAGCGGAACCACTCCGCGGCCCAGCAGGTGGAACAGCGCCCGGCCCATGTCCTGGGCGAGCCACCACATCTGGAGGTCGGCCGGCCGGTACAGGTCGATCGCGATGTCACCCGTACGGATGCGCTCGATCAGTTCGTCCTCGAAACCGCCGCCCATCATCGCGACCACCATCAGCAGCCCCTGGCTGACCCACACGTAGGTCAGCGCCTGTGCCTGGTCGTAGCCGCCGAGGTGCGGCTTGCTGTCCCACAGGGCGATGAACAGGTACGCCAGGATCAGCCCGAAGACGGTGTTGGTGAAGACACCGGCGGCGGTGGCGATCCGATAGGTGGCGTACCGCCGGAACCCGCTGCCCGCGACCGCCGCGTACAACCGCGCCGTGCCCACAACCCGTCCCTTTCCCCAGCGTTGAGCCAAAGCGCAGGAGCCTAGTCCGGGCCCGGCACGGCCCGCCACGCATTTTCCGGCGCGACGCGTGCCGGGATCGAGGAACGGAACACATGGTGCGAGAGTCTTCATACGGGGCGCACCAGGCGTACGAGGGCGTACGACGCGAAACAGGAGTCCGGCGAACAGATGAGCGACGAGCCGCAGCAGCGCAGCCAGGGCTGGGCACCCAGGGAACCGGAAGCGGGCTCCCGCCCGAACCCGGCGCCCGCGGCGGGACCGCGGACGGGACCCCGGTCGGGGCCGGGAACAGGACCGGGCGGGCCCGCCGGACCCGGCGCGCAACAGAACCCGAAGCAGAAGCCGAAGCGGAAACAGCGGCCGAAGCGGACGGGCCTGCGCAGACTCGTCCCCACCTGGCGCATGCTGCTCGGCACCGTCCTCGGCACGGCACTGCTCCTGGCCGGACTCTTCGCGCTCGGCTACTTCCTCGTCAGGATCCCCTCCGCGAACGCCGCCGCGGTCAAACAGAGCAACGTCTTCCTGTACGCCGACGGCAGCCAGCTCGCCCGCGACGGCGACGTCAACCGTGAGAACGTCGCCCTGGAGCACATCTCCAAGGACGCCCAGCACGCCACCCTCGCCGCCGAGGACCGCGACTTCTACAGCGAGTCCGCCGTCGACCCCAAGGCGATGCTCCGCGCCGGCTGGAACACCGCCACCGGCAAGGGCAGACAGTCCGGCTCGACCATCACCCAGCAGTACGTCAAGAACTACTACCTGGGCCAGGAACAGACCGTCACCCGCAAGGTGAAGGAGTTCTTCATCTCCATCAAGCTCGACCGGGAGAAGAGCAAGGACGACATCCTGGAGGGCTACCTCAACACCAGCTACTACGGCCGCAACGCCTACGGCATCCAGGCCGCCGCCCAGGCCTACTACGGCGTCAACGCCAGGGACCTCACCGTCGGCCAGGGCGCCTACCTCGCCGCCCTGCTCAACGCGCCCAGCGAGTACGACGTGATCGCGCACCCCGAGAACAGGGCCGGGGTCCTCGCCCGCTGGAACTACGTCCTCGACGGCATGGTCGAGGAGAAGTGGCTGACCCGCGCCGCACGCGACCGGATCTCCTTCCCGGCACCCAGGCAGGCCAGGGGGTCGGCGGGCCTGTCGGGCCAGCGCGGCTACCTCGTCCAGGCCGTGACCGCCTATCTGACCTCGAACAGGATCCTCGACGAGGACACCCTCGGCCACGGCGGCTACCGCATCACCACCACCCTCCAGAAGTCCAAGCAGGACGCCTTCGTGAAGGCCGTGAACGACCAGGTGATGGACCGGCTCGACAAGAAGAACCGCAAGGCGGACACCTACGTCCGCGCCGGCGGCGTCGCCATCAACCCCACCGACGGCAAGGTCCTCGCGATGTACGGAGGCATCGACTACACCAAGCAGTACGTCAACAACGCCACCCGCCGCGACTACCAGGTCGGCTCCACCTTCAAGCCGTTCGTCTTCGCCTCGGCCGTCCAGAACGGCTCACAGACCCAGGACGGACGGACCATCACCCCGAACACCGTCTACGACGGCACCGACCAGCGTCCGGTGCGGGGCTGGAACGGCAGCACCTACGCGCCCGAGAACGAGGACGGCGAATCGTACGGGGACATCTCCGTGCGCACCGCCACCGACAGGTCGGTCAACTCGGTGTACGCGCAGATGGCCGTCGACGTCGGCCCCACGAACGTGAGGAAGACCGCCGTGGCCCTCGGCCTGCCCGCCGACACCCCCGACCTGACCGCCTCCCCCTCCATCGCGCTCGGCCCGGCCACCGCCAGCGTCCTCGACATGGCGGAGGCGTACGCCACGCTCGCCAACCACGGCCGGCACGGCGCGTACACCCTCGTGGAGAAGATCACCAAGGACGGCTCGCAGGACGTGAGGCTGCCCGCCCGGGACGACGACCGGTCGGCCGACCGGCAGGCCGTGAGCCGCGAGGCCGCCGACACGACGACCTCCATGCTCCAGAGCGTCGTCGACGGCGGCACCGGTCAGGCAGCGCAGAACGCCGGCCGGCCCGCCGCGGGCAAGACCGGCACGGCGGAGGAGGACACCGCCGCGTGGTTCGCGGGCTACACCCCCGACCTCGCCACCGTCGTCGCCGTGATGGGCCAGGACCCCGACACCGGCGCCCACAAGTCCCTGTACGGCGCCCTCGGGCAGTCCCGCATCAACGGCGGCGGCTACCCCGCGCAGATCTGGGCCCAGTTCACCGGGGACGCCCTGGAGGGAACGGAGGTGTCGGACTTCGACCTCCAGCTCCAGCCGGGCGCCGAGGAGACGTACGACCCCGGCGACGAGACCGACGACCCGGACGCCACCGGCGAACCGGACGGCGACGGCACCACCGGCGAGGACGAGGAGGTGGGCGGGGTCGGCGGCAGCGCACCGGCGACGGCGAACAGCCGGACCCCGGGCCAGAGCCGCACCCCGGGCCGGACCGACGGCCACACCCCGGGCCACACCGACGGCGGGACCACGGCCGGCACCACCGGTGGCACCCCCACGGACGGGGGCGCCACCGGAACCACCACGACGAGCGGCACCACAGCCGGCACCACGACCGGCGGAGACCCCACGGACACCGGCACCACGGGCACGACAGCGGGCCAGGAACCGCCGAGCGGGCTCACCCCCAGGAGGGGGAACCACTGAGCAGGGCGGTCGTGTCGCCGAGCGGGCTGGTCGTGTCAGGAACGGCGGTCAGGTCAGATCCCCAGGTCCTTGATGATCTTCGCCACGTGTCCGGTCGCCTTCACGTTGTACAGCGCCCGCTCGACCCTGCCCTCCTCGTCCACGACCACCGTGGAGCGGATGACACCGACGACCGTCTTGCCGTACAGCTTCTTCTCGCCGAAAGCCCCGTACGCCTCCAGGACCGTCTTGTCCGGGTCCCCGACCAACGTGACCTTCAGGGACTCCTTCTCACGGAACTTGGCGAGCTTCTCGGGCTTGTCCGGGGAGACACCGATCACGTCGTAACCGGCACCCGCCAGCAGGTCCAGGTTGTCCGTGAAGTCGCAGGCCTGCTTCGTGCAGCCTGGAGTGAGGGCCGCCGGGTAGAAGTAGACGATGACCTTGCGGCCCTTGTGATCGGCGAGGGAGACCTCGTTGCCGTCGGCGTCGGGCAGGGTGAAGGCGGGGGCGGTGTCGCCGGGCTGGAGTCGCTCGCTCATCGGAACCTCACGTGGCCGGGGAGATGGAATGGATACGGAACGAGCGTAATGGGGGGTGCCGAGGGGTGCGGTCCGGTACGAACTGACAGACTGTCCGAATCAGGGAGTCACTACACGACCACGGAGGCAGCGCGGTGTCGGATACGTCGAGAACGCCGGATACCAGGACTCCGGCGCAGATCGAGGCGGACATCAAGCACCGCCGCACAACACTCGCCGACACGCTCGACGAGATCGGCGTACGGGTGCACCCGAAGACCATCGTCGGAGACGCCAAGGCGAAGGTCGCCTCGAACATCGACCACACCCTGGGGCGCGCCTATGTCGGCGTCAACCGCGTCGTCGGCGATGTGAAGGGCCAGTTCGTCACGGAGGACGGCGCGCCCCGGCTGGAGCGCATCGTGCCGGTGGCTCTGGTCGCCGTGGGACTCGTCGGGCTGCTCGTCATGGGCTCGCGACGCCGCAAGGGCTGACCGGCGACCCACCCGCGTACGAAACCGGCCGGGACAGGTAGGTTCAGGGCGTGAGCGCCAACCGTGAAACGCACAGCACCCATGACGACAAGCTGCCCATCCGGATGCTGCACGACCGCGTGCTGGTACGGCAGGACGCCGCCGAGGGCGAGCGGCGCTCCGGCGGCGGCATCCTGATCCCCGCGACGGCGGCCGTCGGCCGCCGTCTCGCCTGGGCCGACGTCGTCGCGGTCGGGCAGAACGTCCGTACGGTGGAGCCCGGCGACCGGGTTCTGTACGACCCCGAGGACCGGGCCGAGGTCGAGGTGCGCGGGATCGCCTACGTGCTCATGCGCGAGCGGGATCTGCACGCCGTGGCAGCGGACCGCTTCGAGGGGTCCGAGGACTCGACCGGCCTTTACTTGTAGGGCGTACGCACCCCGAAGGGGCCGGTGACCATGGTCACCGGCCCCTTCCGCCATTCCTTGCTACGGTGGAGGGACCCCGACGAGACGCGCCGTACCGGGTTCGGCAAAGACGACGCAGCCCGCAACGCCGTCGTCTCCCGGAGGTACCTCCCATGGCCTGGGTCCTGCTGATCGTCGCCGGACTGCTCGAAGTCGGCTGGTCGATCGGAATGAAGTACACCGACGGCTTCACGCGCCCGGTCCCCAGCGTCCTGACGGCCGCGGGCATCATCGCGAGCATGGTCCTGCTGTCACAGGCGGCCAAGTCGCTCCCCATCGGCACCGCCTACGGCGTCTGGGTCGGCATCGGCGCGGCCGGCGCCGCGATCCTCGGCATGACCCTCCTGGGCGAACCCGCGACAGCGGCCCGCATCTTCTTCATCTGCCTGCTCCTGGCCTCGGTGGTGGGCCTGAAGGCCACGTCGGGCCACTGATCCCCCAGACCCCCACTCGACCCCTCACCGGGCGTAACCGTCCGATAAACGGTTCGTTAGCCCGTACGAGGTCGCGAACACGCGATCGGAGACGGAGGGGGTCCATGAGCGTGCGGGATGCGACTGAATCGGTGGCGCCGACCGCCTCAAGCCAGGTCGTGCCGGGCTCGGACCCGTACCGCAGGGAGCGCCTCGCACCGGTCGTCGCCGAGGCGCGCAACTGGACCGATCTGATGCGGCGGCTCGGTCTCAGGCCGAGCGGAGGCCAACGCCGCGTACTCCAGGAGAAGGTGGCCGGCCACGGACTCGACACCCATCACTTCGTCAAGCGCAGCCCGTGGCGCAAGTACCCGGATGCCGTCATCGCGGAGGCCGCCGCCTCGTCGTCCTCGCTGCGCGAAGTAGCGCTGAAACTGGGCGCCACCCCGGCCACGGGAACGCTCTCTCACATCCGCCGCCGCATCAGCGCGGCAGGAATCGATGTCACCCACTTCCCGGGCATGGATCGGCCCGAACTGGACCTGCCGTTCACCTCGGAGGAACTGTGGACAGCCGCTGCCGCCTCTACCAGCGTGCGCGGCGTCGCACGCGCGCTGGGCGTTCCGGACGACAGCCGCTCCCGCGCGACACTGAGCCGCATGCTGGCGGCCCATCGCGTCGACGTCGGGCACTTCTCTCACCGGCGCACATCGATCTCCGATGACGCGTTGCGTGCTCTCGTGCAAGGCTCCACCAGCTATGCCGACGTGATGCGCGGTCTCGGCATGGACGTCAACGACACCAATCACCGGCGCGTCCGACGCGCGGCCTCCCGGCTCGGTCTCGACACCAGCCACTTCAAGCGCCGGCCTTGGGGGCGGCCGGAGCGCCCGACGCCCTCAACCGCGCAACGGGTGCTGGTCGTCCTGCCGACAGGATCCACCCGACCCAACCGAGCACGGCTGCATTCGGCACTTCAGGAACTGGGCGTTCCGGACACCTGCGCCTCCTGCGGCAACCCCGGCACCTGGCTGGGACGACCGATCACGCTTCAGATCGACCACGTCAACGGCGACTGGCTGGATAATCGAGTCGAGAATCTGCGATACCTCTGCCCGAACTGTCATGCGCTGACGTCGACATGGTGCCGCCGGAAAAGCGGGCGACCTTCAGAGGACGCGGAGTCACCCGTACACTGATCGGCACGTAGCAGCACGGACGGATGATATGTCTGTTTTGACGCGGTCGTGGCGGAATAGGCTATACGCGCGGGTTTTAGGTGCCCGTGGGAGCAATCCCGTGTGGGTTCGAGTCCCACCGACCGCACAATTACAGGGCGAAAGCCCGGTCCGGGCAACCGGACCGGGCCTTCGTGTCTGCGGCGCTCGGCAAGCCGGGCTCAGCCCAACAGCTCCCGCACCACCGGTACCAGCGCCCGGAACGCCTTGCCCCGGTGGCTGATCGCGTTCTTTTCCTCGGCCGTCAGTTCCGCGCAGGTGCGGGACTCGCCCTCCGGCTGGAGGATCGGGTCGTAGCCGAAGCCGTTCGTGCCGGCGGGGGTGTGGCGGAGGGTGCCGAGCAGTTGGCCCTCGACCACGCGTTCCGTGCCGTCCGGAAGGGCGAGGGCCGCCGCGCAGGCGAAGTGGGCGCCCCGGTGGGGGGCGTCGATGTCGGAGAGCTGGGCGAGGAGCAGGTCCAGGTTGGCCCGGTCGTCGCCGTGGCGGCCGGCCCAGCGGGCGGAGAAGATGCCGGGGGCGCCGTTCAGGACGTCGACGCACAGGCCCGAGTCGTCGGCGACGGCGGGCAGGCCGGTGGCCCGGGCGAGGGCGTGGGCCTTCAGCAGGGCGTTCTCGGCGAAGGTGACGCCGGTTTCCTTGACGTCGGGGATGTCGGGGTAGGCGTCCGCGCCGACGAGGTCGTGGGTGAGACCGGCGTCGGCGAGGATCGCCTTCAACTCGGTGAGCTTTCCGGCGTTGCGGGTGGCGAGGATCAGGCGGGTCATGGTCGCCAGTATCTCCGAGTCCGGTCCGGGGCGGGTTCCTGACGGCCCGGCAGCCCGGCGGCCCGGCTTCCGGACCGGTTCCTGAGGGCCCCGGAGCCCGCTTCCGAGCCGGTTCCCGACAGCCTCGCAGCCCCCGGCCTCCGGGCTGGTTCCCGACGGCCCCGGAGCCCGTCTCCGGGCTGGTTGGCCGTCCGGCCCGCAGCCCGTCCGCGGGCCGGTTTCGGGCTCTCGCCGCACCCCGGCCCGCCTCCGGGCCGGTTTCGGGCCCTGCCCGCACCCCGGCCCGCCTCCGCTACGGCGTGCACACCTTCGTCAGTTCGCCCGCCGCGGCCGTGACGGGGCTGATGTCGGGGGTGGCGTCGCCGTTCTTGACGGCCGTACGGACGTTGGCGACGGCCTTGTTCAGCTCGTCGACCGCCTTGTTGACGTCGGCGTTGTCGGTCTTGTCGCCGATCTTCTCGAGGTTGTTCTCGATGGCGTTGAGGGACGCGTCGGTCTGCGACGGGTCGTTCGCCGCGTTCTCGACGGCCTGCTGGAGATCGGTGACGCTGTCGGCTATCGAGTCGGCGGTCTGCACGCAGTCGAGCGCCTTGCTGACGGCGTCGCAGCCGACAACCGCCGGCAGGACGACGAGTGCGGCGACGACGGTGAACGCGGCGGTACGGCGGCGATTGCGGTGGCGCGCGGCCATGGAACGGTCCCTCCCCGTGGACGTGGTGTGGTGCGGCCGCACCGACCGCATCGCACCGGTCCGCTGTGCGGTCGGCCCGATCCGCCCGGAGGGGCCGGCGGGCGCACGGCTGGACCGTACGCCCGTACCCATAAGAACGCCAAGGGTTAACCGGTGGTTGCCTCTGAGGTCGATTCGAGTACCGCGCGCTGGATGGCGGCGAGTTCGTCGCAGCCCGCGACGGCGAGGTCGAGGAGGGCGTTGAGTTCCTTGCGGTCGAAGGGCTCGGCCTCGGCGGTGCCCTGGACCTCGACGAAGCGGCCGTCGCCGGTGCACACGACGTTCATGTCGGTGTCGGCCTTGACGTCCTCCTCGTAGCGGAGGTCGAGGAGGGGGACTCCGCCGACGATGCCTACGGAGACGGCGGAGACGGTGCCGGTCAGCGGCTTGCGGCCGGGCTTGACGAGCTTCTTGCCCTGGGCCCAGGTGACGGCGTCGGCGAGGGCGACGTACGCGCCGGTGATGGCGGCGGTGCGGGTGCCGCCGTCGGCCTGGAGGACGTCGCAGTCGAGGACGATGGTGTTCTCGCCGAGCGCCTTGTAGTCGATGACGGCGCGCAGCGAGCGGCCGATGAGGCGGCTGATCTCGTGGGTGCGGCCGCCGATCTTGCCGCGGACGGATTCGCGGTCGCCGCGGGTGTTGGTGGCGCGGGGGAGCATGGAGTACTCGGCGGTGACCCAGCCCTCGCCGCTGCCCTTGCGCCAGCGGGGGACGCCTTCGGTGACGGAGGCCGTGCAGAAGACCTTGGTGTCGCCGAAGGATACGAGGACGGAGCCCTCGGCATGCTTGCTCCAGCCACGCTGGATGGTGATGGGGCGCAGCTGTTCGGGGGTGCGGCCGTCGATTCGAGACATGGCGTCGAGCCTATCCGCACAGGGGTGAGGGGCTGCCCGCCGGTGGCGGAATCAGCCCCTCACGGGTGAGCCGGTGCGGCTCCTGAAGCGGTGTGCGGCCTGCTCGGGGGCCGGGGTGGCTTCAGTGGGTCCCGCCGGTCACATCATGTCTTCGATCTCGCCGGCGATGGGGTCCGCGTCGGTTCCGATGACGACCTGGATGGCGGTGCCCATCTTGACGACGCCGTGGGCGCCTGCGGCCTTCAGGGCGGCCTCGTCGACGAGTGAGGCGTCATGGACCTCGGTGCGCAGGCGGGTGATGCAGCCTTCGACCTCTTCGATGTTGTCGATGCCGCCGAGCCCGGCGACGATCTTCTCAGCCTTGGTGGCCATGTCCTACTCCCTGATCAGAACCGCTTTGTCGCAGTAACCCACAGTTGGCCCATCTTCGCGAGCGGTCATGTCGTGGGTGCCGAAGGATGGCGATCACGACAGGGCGACTCGTCGCCAACTGGTCTACACCAGTTGGCGGGTGGTCGCCAAACCGGCCCGCCCGGAGGACGCCCATGAGTGCCGTCAGCGATGTGTCTCCAGCGCGTGCCCGGTGGCACAGGGCGTTCCAGGGACTGCAGAAGATGGGCCGCAGCCTGCAGTTGCCGATCGCCGTGCTGCCGGCCGCGGGCATCTTGAACCGGCTCGGGCAGCCGGACGTGTTCGGCGCGGACGGACTCGGCTGGGACAACCTGTCCAAGGTGATCGGCGCGGCGGGCGGTGCGCTGCTGGACGGCCAGCTCGGGCTGCCGATGCTGTTCTGTGTCGGCGTGGCCATCGGTATGGCGAAGAAGGCGGACGGTTCCACGGCGCTGGCGGCGGTCGTGGGTTTCCTCGTCTACTACAACATCCTGCGCGCGTTCCCGGAGACCTGTCCGGGCGGGAGCGTCAAGATCGCGCTGGGCTGCCAGTTGGAGGACAACTCGGTCGTCGAGTTCACGTACCAGAACCCCGGGGTGTTCGGCGGCATCGTCATCGGGATGCTGTCGGCGTTCTTCTGGCAGCGTTATCACCGGACGAAGCTGGTGGACTGGCTCGGCTTCTTCAACGGACGCCGTCTGGTGCCGATCATCATGGCGTTCGTCTCGATCGCGTTCGCCTCGCTGTGTCTGTGGGTCTGGCCGCCGATCGGTGACGGGCTGGAGAACTTCAGCGACTGGCTGGTCGGGCTGGGGGCGTGGGGTTCGGGTGTGTTCGGTCTGGCGAACCGGGCGTTGCTGGTGATCGGTCTGCACCAGTTCCTGAACGTGCCCATCTGGTTCCAGTTCGGCAGTTACACCAAGCCGGACGGGCAGGTCGTGCACGGCGACATCAACATGTTCCTGGCGGGCGACCCGGACGCGGGGCAGTTCCTCACGGGCTTCTTCCCCATCATGATGTTCGCGCTGCCGGCCGCCGCCCTGGCGATCACGCACACCGCGAAGCCGCATCGGCGCAAGGAGATCGGCGGTCTGATGCTGTCGGTGGCGCTGACGTCGTTCGTCACGGGCATCACCGAGCCGATCGAGTACTCGTTCATGTTCATCGCGCCGCTGCTGTACGTGGTGCACGCGGTGCTCACGGGTGTGTCGATGGCGGTGACGTGGGGGCTCGGCGTGCACGACGGGTTCAGCTTCTCCGCCGGTCTGATCGACTACGTCATCAACTGGAACCTGGCGACGAAGCCGTGGCTGATCATTCCGATCGGGCTGTGCTTCGCCGTGGTGTACTACGCGATCTTCCGGTTCGCGATCACGAAGTTCGATCTGAAGACTCCGGGGCGGGAGCCGGAGGAGGACATCGAGGACACCACGAAGGCCTAGTGCCGCGACAGGCGACGTTCGCCCCGCCGGGCCGCAGGCCTGTGCGTCGAAAGGCCCCTGGACCAGCCGGTCCGGGGGCCTTCGTCATGACCGGAATCCCCTGTTCCCGTTATGGCCCAGGCCACAAAATTCGTGGGTTCCTTATCCGCCCTTCACCGTGCTAGAAACAGGTCTACACCACTGAGTGGTGTAGACCACGCGAGGCAGACGAGTCACCGCGTGCCGTCGAAGACGCCGCCGTCCTCTCCTGTCCCCTGGGCGGCGCCTTGCCAACTGGAGGAAGTTGATGACCACGGCCAGCGCGGCACCCGCCGCCGAGAAGAAGAAGGGCGCCGGCGCGATGGCGGTCCTGCAGCGCATCGGCCGCAGCCTGATGCTGCCGGTCGCCGTGCTGCCCGCAGCCGCGCTGCTGGTGCGCCTCGGCAACCCCGACATGCTGGGGCGCCCGTCGTTCCCGATGTTCCTCACCAAGATCGCCGGCTTCATGGCGGCGGGCGGCAACGCGATCCTCGACAACATGGCCCTGCTGTTCGCGGTGGGCATCGCGATCGGCTTCGCCAAGAAGTCGGACGGCTCGACCGCGCTCGCGGCCGTGGTCGGTTACCTGGTCTTCAAGAACGTGCTGGCCACGTTCACCGACAAGAACCTGCCGAAGGTGGCCACGGCCGTCGACGGCAAGGTGGTCATGGTCGACGCCCCGGTGGACGCGAAGGTCCTCGGCGGTGTCGTCATGGGCATCGTCGTGGCCCTGATATACCAACGCTTCTACCGCACCAGGCTGCCCGACTGGGCGGGCTTCTTCGGCGGCCGCCGTCTCGTCCCGATCCTCTCCGCCTTCGCGGGTCTGCTGATCGGCATCGTCTTCGGCTACATCTGGCCGGTCCTCGGCACGGGTCTGCACAACTTCGGTGAGTGGCTGGTCGGTTCGGGCGCCGTCGGAGCGGGCATCTTCGGTGTCGCCAACCGCGCGCTCATCCCGATCGGCATGCACCACCTGCTGAACTCCTACCCCTGGTTCCAGGCGGGCGACTACCACGGCAAGAGCGGCGACATCTCGCGTTTCCTCGCGGGCGACCCGAGCGCCGGGCAGTTCATGACCGGCTTCTTCCCGATCATGATGTTCGCCCTTCCCGCGGCCTGCCTCGCGATCGTGCACTGCGCCCGCCCGGAGCGCCGCAAGGTCGTCGGCGGCATGATGTTCTCGCTCGCCCTGACCTCCTTCGTCACGGGTGTCACCGAGCCCATCGAGTTCACGTTCATGTTCATCGCCCCGGCCCTGTACGCGATCCACGCGGTCCTCACCGGTGTCTCGCTGGCGCTCACCTGGGCGCTCGGGATGAAGGACGGCTTCGGCTTCTCGGCCGGCGTGGTCGACTTCGGCCTCAACCTCGGCATCGCGTCCAACCCGTGGGGCCTGGTCCTGGTGGGCCTGTGCTTCGCGGCCCTCTACTACGTCGTCTTCCGCTTCGCGATCACCAAGTGGAACCTCCCGACCCCCGGCCGCGAGTCCGACGAGGAGCTCGCGGAACTGCAGAAGGCCGAGGCCAAGTAACAGCGGCCGCTCCCCCGGCACAGCGGAATTCCCCGGACCGACGGTCGGTCGGTCCGGGGAATTCTGCGTGTCGGGGAACTCCGCGCGCCGCGGCGGAGGCCGTCAGATCTCGTACGTCGCCCCCGGCACCGCCAGATCCACCGGACCCTGGTACGCCGAGCGGGCGTCCCTCAGGTTGGTGTCGGCGTCCGTCCACGGGGGGATGTGGGTGAGGACGAGGCGGCGGGCGCCCGCGCGGGCGGCGGTCTCGCCGGCCTCCAGGCCGTTGAGGTGGAGACCGGGGATGTTCTCCTTGCCGTGGGTGAACGCGGCCTCGCACAGGAACAGGTCCGTGTCGCGCGCGAGTTCGTCCAGGGCCTCGGTCACCCCCGTGTCACCGGAGTACGTCAACGACCGTCCGCCGTGCTCCACCCGGATGCCGTACGCCTCCACCGGGTGCGCCACCCGTTCGGTGTGCACGGTGAAGGGGCCGACCTCGAACGTGGACGGCTTGACCGTGTGGAAGTCGAAGACCTCGCTCATGGACGAGGCGCTGGGGGTGTCGGCGTAGGCCGTGGTGAGCCGGTGCTCGGTGCCTTCGGGTCCGTAGACCGGGAGCGGGTCGCAGCGGCCGCCGTCGTGCCGGTAGTAGCGCGCGACGAAGTAGGCGCACATGTCGATGCAGTGGTCGGCGTGCAGATGGCTCAGGAAGATCGCGTCGAGGTCGTAGAGACCGCAATGGCGCTGCAGCTCGCCCAGGGCACCGTTGCCCATGTCGAGAAGCAGCCGGAAGCCGTCGGCCTCTAGGAGGTAGCTCGAGCAGGCCGATTCCGCGGACGGGAACGACCCCGAGCAGCCGACGACGGTGAGCTTCATAAAGCAGAAACCTCCGCTGGCGGGTAACAGCTGGAAACGGGGAGGACGGGGGTCGTGCGGTCCGTCGAGCGTAAGGCGCAAAAGGACGGGTCGCTCCTCCGCCAGGGGCCGTTGTGGGCGAACTCACCTGTGCTGTCACCGGTTCGGATGGACCTGGGCAGTGGTGTTTGGATCAGTTCGGACGGCCCGTCGGGCGCCGGGGTCGTCCCAGGGCGGGCGCGGTCACGCGCGCGCCGGTACCTTCTTTGCTGTGGACACGTCCTGGTGGCTCGCGCTGGCGGCGGTGGTGCTGCTCGCGCTGGTCGTGACGCTGGTGGACGGCTGGGGGCGCCGCGGGCGCCGGCCGGCCGGGCGGACGCGTCCGCCGGGCCGGGGCGGACCGCGCCGGGGCGGACCGCGCCGGGGCGGACCGCGGCGCGAGGGGCAGGCGCCGCGGGCGGCGGAGATCTGGTGGGCGAACGTCCCCTACGAGGACGGGCCGGGGGCCAAGGACCGGCCGTGTCTGGTGCTGGTGGTGCGCGGGAAGCGGGTGACCGTCGCGAAGATCACCAGCAAGTACCACGACGAGCGGCCCGGGGTGATCCCGCTGCCCCCGGGGACCGTGGGTGACACCCAGGGGCGGCCGAGCTTCCTGGAGACGGACGAGTTGCGCGAGGTGCCGGTGGGCGACTTCCGGCGCCGGGTCGGCGTGGTGGATCCGGTTCTGTGGGACCAGGTCCGTTACCTGGCCCGCTGAGCCGCTCCCCCCGGGTGGAGAACGCGAGAACGCGGAAGGGCGCGGGGACCGTCGATCGGTCCCCGCGCCCTTCGTCGCGGCTGGTGCGGCCGGTGTCGCGGCTGGTGCGGCCGGTACGGCAGGTGCCGTGTCCTGGCTACGCCCAGAGCTGGCCCTGGAGTGTCTCGATGGCCTCTTCCGTCGTCGCCGCCGTGTAGACGCCGGTGGAGAGGTACTTCCAGCCGCCGTCCGCGACCACGAAGGCGATGTCGGCCGGCTCTCCGGCCTTGACCGCCTTGTTGCCGACGCCGATCGCGGCGTGCAGCGCGGCTCCGGTGGAGACGCCCGCGAAGATGCCCTCCTGCTGGAGGAGTTCCCGGGTGCGGGTGACCGCGTCCGCGGAGCCGACGGAGAAGCGGGTGGTGAGGACGGAGGCGTCGTACAGCTCCGGGACGAAGCCCTCGTCCAGGTTCCTGAGGCCGTAGACCAGGTCGTCGTAGCGCGGCTCCGCGGCGACGATCTTGACGTCCGGCTTGTGCTCGCGCAGGAAGCGGCCGACGCCCATGAGGGTGCCGGTGGTGCCGAGTCCCGCCACGAAGTGGGTGATGGACGGGAGGTCGGCGAGGATCTCGGGGCCCGTCGTGGCGTAGTGGGCGCCGGCGTTGTCCGGGTTGCCGTACTGGTAGAGCATCACCCAGTCCGGGTGCTGCGCGGACAGTTCCTTGGCGACGCGGACGGCGGTGTTGGAACCGCCGGCGGCCGGGCTGGGGATGATCTCGGCACCCCACATGCCGAGCAGGTCACGGCGTTCCTGCGAGGTGTTCTCGGGCATCACGCAGACCATGCGGTAGCCCTTGAGCTTCGCCGCCATGGCCAGGGAGATGCCGGTGTTGCCGCTGGTCGGCTCCAGGATCGTGCAGCCCGGCGTCAGACGGCCGTCCTTCTCCGCCTGCTCGATCATGTGGAGGGCCGGCCGGTCCTTGACGGAGCCGGTCGGGTTGCGGTCCTCCAGCTTCGCCCAGATACGGACGTCCGCGGACGGCGACAGCCGCGGCAGGCGCACCAGAGGGGTGTTGCCCACCGCGGCGAGCGGGGAGTCGTAGCGCATGGGTGACCAGGGTCCGATCAGACCATGCCGCCGGCGACGGCCGGCAGGATCGTGACGCTGTCGCCGTCGGTCAGCTTGGTGTTGATGCCGTCGAGGAAGCGGACGTCCTCGTCGTTGAGGTAGACGTTGACGAAGCGGCGCAGTTCGCCGCCGTCCACGATCCGGGCCCGGATGCCCGCGTGACGGGTGTCGAGGTCGGTGAACAGCTCGGCAAGGGTCGCCCCGCCGCCCTCGACGGCCTTCTCGCCGTTCGTGTAGGTGCGGAGGATGGTGGGGATGCGGACCTCGATGGCCATGGTTGCGGGCTCCTGTCGGAAGGAAAGTCAGGTCGGACGACGCGCGGCAGCGCGGGCAGGGCAGGGGGTACGCCGGTTGCGGAGCCGCGGCTCTCCGGCCGTACGCGGCGGCGGGTCAGCGCGTACAGATGGCGCTCTGCAGCCTGCACAGGTCGACGTGCAGCCGCGCGACGAGCAGCATGCCCGGCGTCTTGTCGCTCACGTCGTTCAGAACCATGGGCTCATCGTATCGATTCCCGGTACGGGCCCAGGACTGTGATCTCGCATTCCGGACGCTTTTGGGTCGATGGGTGAGATCAGTAGCTCTCCACGACCTTGACCTCCTCCTCCGTGACCTCACCCTCCACGATCCGGTACGAGCGGAACTGGAAGGGACCGGCGTCGTCGGTGTCCGCCGTGGAGACCAGGACGTAGTGCGCGCCGGGCTCGTTCGCGTACGCGAGGTCGGTGCGGGAGGGGTAGGCCTCGGTCGCGGTGTGCGAGTGGTAGATGACGACGGGCTCCTCGTCGCGGTCGTCCATCTCGCGGTAGAGCTTGAGCAGATCGCCGGAGTCGAACTCGTAGAACGTGGGCGAGCGGGCCGCGTTGAGCATCGGGATGAAGCGCTCGGGGCGGTCGGTGCCCGCGGGTCCCGCGACGACGCCGCACGCCTCGTCGGGGTGGTCCTGGCGTGCGTGGTCGACGATCTGGTCGAACAGGGCCTCGGTGATGGTCAGCATGCTGGTCAGGATAGACAGAAGGACCGCCCCGTACCGAGGCGTGGTACGGGACGGCCCGAATGCCGGACGTCCTGAGCGGTGGCCCGGGGGCCGGACATCCGTGGCGTGGTCAGCCGATCTTCTCGAGCTCCGGCTCGCGGCGTTCGGTGACCTGGGGGTTGCGCGCCTTGAGGATCGCCCAGCCGACGGCCAGCGCGGCGGCCCAGACGGCCATCACGTACAGGCAGATGCGGGAGTCCGCGTCGTAGGCGATCAGGCCGGTGACGAAGAGCAGGAACGCGACCGCGACGTAGCTGCACTTCGCACCGCCGGGGGCGGGGAAGGACGAGGCCGGGAGCCGGCCCGCGTCGACCGCGCGGCGGTAGCGGATGTGGCTGACCAGGATCATCAGCCAGGTCCAGATGCCCGCTCCGGTGGCCACCGAGGTGACGTACTGGAAGGCCTTCTCGGGGACGACGTAGTTCAGGACCACGCCGATGCCCATGAAGAGGACCGAGATCGTGATGCCGAGCGCCGGGGTCTTGGTGGCGGACAGCTTGCTGAAGCCCTTGGGGGCCTCGCCGTTGTCGGCGAGGTTGCGCAGCATGCGGCCCGTGGAGTACATGCCCGAGTTGCAGGAGGACAGGGCGGCGGTGAGGACCACGAAGTTGACGATGCCGGCGCCGGCCGGGATGCCGATCACGGCGAACGCCTTCACGAAGGGGCTCACCCCCGGCATGAACTCGGTCCACTTCACGACACAGAGGATGACCGTGAGGGCGCCGACGTAGAAGAGGGCGATGCGCCACGGGAGGGTGTTGATGGCCTTGGGGAGCGTCTTCTCGGGGTTCTCGGACTCGCCCGCCGTGACGCCGACGAGCTCGACGGCGAGGTAGGCGAACATGACGCCCTGGAGGGTCATCAGGGACGAGCCGATGCCGTTGGGGAAGAAGCCGTCGAACTGCCAGAGGTTGCCGACGGCCGCGGTGTCACCGGCGGCGCTGAAGCCGAAGGTGAGCACGCCCAGGCCGATCACGATCATGCCGATGAGGGCCGTGACCTTGACCATCGAGGCCCAGAACTCGATCTCTCCGAAGAGCTTCACCGAGATCAGGTTGGCCGCGAACAGCACGACCAGGAAGACCAGCGCCGACACCCATTGGTGGATCGACGGGAACCAGTAGTGGACGTAGATCGCGGCGGCGGTCAGTTCCGCCATGCCGGTGACCACCCACATCAGCCAGTAGGTCCAGGCCGTGAAGTAGCCGAAGAACGGGCCGAGGAACTCGCGGGAGTACTCCGCGAAGGAGCCCGAGACCGGGCGGTAGAGCAGGAGCTCGCCGAGCGCCCGCATGATGAAGAAGATGATGACGCCCGCGAGGGCGTACATGAGGATGAGACTGGGTCCCGCCTTGGCGATGTTCGCCCCGGCGTTCAGGAAGAGGCCGACGCCGATGGCGCCGCCGATCGCGATCATCTGGACCTGACGGCTGCCGAGCCCGCGCTCGTACCCCTCTTCGGGGGCGTCGCCGCCCACGGCCTCACTGCCGTCGTGCTGCTTGCCGACCTGCGATGAGGTCATGTGGTGCGCCTTTCTCCATACCGGTCCGAGCCAGTGCTCTGGCTTCGAATCGGCTTCCGATCCCCCCGGACAGGTGGAGCCTGTGCCTGGCCGGCGGTCCGCCGGCTCGGTGGCGCACCCGGCGGGACATGGGTGGTGTCCTGCCGGGCGGTCGTGAAGATTTATCACGGTGGCGGCGTTGATCGGTTGCGGCGCATGTTGCGCAGACCACAGGAAGAACCGGACAAAACGATGAACCGCGCCCCAAAGGGCGCGGTTACGGTGACGTGATCGTTATCCGGATTTGAGCGTCCGCTGAGCGAACGTGCGACGGGTCACGCGGGGGTGCGCATCCCGGCGGATCAGGGCAAAAGGGTGGCGACGAGGGTCTCCTGGAGGCCGCCGAGCCAGAGGTAGGCCATCACCATCGGCTTGCGGGGGTCCTCGTCGGGGAGGCGGTAGAGGAGGTCGGTGTCCTCCTCGTCGACGACGTCGAGCCGTGAACCGATGGCCAGGCGCAGGTCGTTCAGGGCGCGCAGCCACTGCTCGGACTGCGCGGTGGTCAGTTCCAGGACCGCTCCGCCGTCGCCGCCGGGCGTCAGCGCGTCCAGCGAGCGGATCACCGTGAGGGCGTTCTCGCGCTTGCCCGCGCGCAGGTCGTTCTCGGTGAAACGGCGGAACTCGGCGGAGTGGGCGTGCTGCTCCTCGGCCTGCTCGGGCGTGTCGGCCCGGACGCCGGGGCCGCTGTAGGCGTCGGGGAACAGGCGCTTGAGCACCGGGTCGCTCGGCGGCTCGCTGGGGCCCTCGGCGAACAGCTCGGCGAGCGGGTCGGCGGAGGCGTTCTCCGCGGGGCCGGGACCGATGAGCTCCAGGAGCTGGACGGCGAGGGAGCGGATGATGGAGATCTCGACCTCGTCGAGCGCGACGGCCGCGCCGCCGCCGGGGAGCGGTTCGAAGTGTCCGGGCATGGAGTGAGTTCGCTACTTCCGGTCCTGCGGGCGGTCGGTTGACAGGGGGCCGGCTACTTCCGGTCCTGCTGAAGGGTGGCCCACAGGCCGTAGCCGTGCATGGCCTGCACGTCGCGTTCCATCTCTTCGCGCGTGCCGCTGGAGACGACGGCCCGGCCCTTGTGATGGACGTCCATCATCAGCTTGGTGGCCTTGTCCTTGGAGTAGCCGAAGTACGTCTGGAAGACATACGTCACGTAGCTCATGAGGTTGACCGGGTCGTTGTGGACGATCGTGACCCAGGGGACGTCCGGCTCGGGTACGGCGAAGACCTCCTCCGCCGACTCGGTCTTCTCGATCTCTAGAGGTGCGGGAGCCGTCACATCGCCCATGCTCCCACCAGAGGGGGTCACCCGCATAAACGGGCCCCGGAACAGGTGCTCGGGCGCTCCGGGAATCGCCGGACGATAGAAATCGTCAAACTGACGAAATGGGGGTACGATCACCGCCATGAACACAGCGGACCTTGGGCTGCCGGTGGAAGTTCCCTCTACGGCGCTCTTCACCGACCAGTACGAGCTGACGATGCTGCAGGCCGCGCTCGCGGCCGGGACCGCCGAGCGGCGCTCGGTCTTCGAGGTCTTCACCCGGCGGCTGCCCGAAGGACGGCGCTACGGAGTCGTCGCGGGCACCGGCCGCGTCCTCGACGCCGTCGAGAACTTCCGGTTCGACCCGGACGTCCTCGGCTTTCTGCGCGAGCGCGGGATCGTGGACGAGCCGACCCTCGAGTGGCTCGCCTCCTACCGCTTCGGCGGGGACGTCTGGGGCTACCCCGAGGGCGAGGTGTACTTTCCGGGCTCGCCCCTCCTGCGGGTCGAGGGCAGCTTCGCCGAGTGCGTGCTCCTGGAGACGGTGATCCTCTCGATCCTCAACCACGACTCCGCCATCGCGGCCGCCGCCTCCCGCATGTCCTCCGCCGCGGGCAGCCGGCCGCTGATCGAGATGGGCGCCCGGCGCACCCACGAGCTGGCCGCGGTGGCCGCCTCGCGAGCCGCGTACATCGGCGGGTTCACCAGCACCTCCGACCTGGCCGCCGGTTTCCGCTACGGCATCCCGACCGTGGGCACCTCCGCGCACGCCTTCACCCTCCTGCACGACCACGAGCGGGACGCCTTCCGGGCCCAGGTGGACTCACTCGGCCGCGGCACCACGCTGCTCGTGGACACCTACGACGTCGCCGAAGCGGTCCGCACGGCCGTCGAGGTCGCCGGGCCCGGACTCGGCGCGGTGCGCATCGACTCCGGCGACCTGCTGCTCGTCGCCCACCGGGTGCGCCGGCAGCTCGACGAGCTGGGCGCGGCCGAGACGAAGATCGTCGTGACCTCCGACCTCGACGAGTACGCCATCGCCTCGCTCGCGGCGGCCCCCGTGGACGCGTACGGCGTCGGCACCCAGCTCGTGACGGGATCCGGCCATCCGACGTGCTCGATGGTCTACAAACTGGTCGCCCGCGCCGAGTCGGCCGACCCGAAGGCGCCGCTGGAGCCGGTGGCCAAGAAGTCCACGGGCGGCAAGACGTCCATCGGCGGCCGCAAGTGGGCCGCGCGGCGGCTGGACGGGCAGGGGGTCGCGGAGGCCGAGGTGATCGGCGTCGGGCCGGTGCCCGCCGAGCTGGCCGACCGGCAGCTCCTGGTCCAGCTGGTCAAGGGCGGACAGGTCCTGGCCCGCGAACCGCTCGACGTCGTACGCGACCGGCACGCGGCGGCCCGCGCCCGGCTGCCGCTGTCGGCGACCCAGCTGTCGCGCGGCGAGCCGGTGATCCCCACCGAATACGTCTGAGACACCAGGGACGGGTGGTGCGGTTGTTACCGGGGTGGCACCGCGCATGAACCCTCGGTGAGCGGGAATGCAACGGCAGCGGGCCCGCTCGGGCCGTCGAAGCCGAATACCCCCTCCCGCACCACCCCGGAATTCTCTAGGCTCGGAAGTTCAACGGCCGGGCCCGCACCCTTGTCTGCCGCCCCCCATAGCCGAAGGACACAGCCCATGCGCCGCGCCTTGATCGTCGTAGACGTGCAGAACGACTTCTGCGAGGGAGGCAGCCTCGCCGTGGCCGGGGGCGCCGATGTGGCCGCCGCGGTCACGGAGCTGATCGGGCAGGCCCCCGCCGGCTACCGGCACGTGGTCGCCACCCGCGACCTGCACATCGCTCCGGGCGGCCACTTCGCCGACAACCCCGACTACGTGCACTCCTGGCCCGCGCACTGCGTGGCCGGCACCGAGGGGGTGGGCTTCCACCCGAACTTCGCCCCGGCCGTCGCCTCCGGCGCGATCGACGCGGTCTTCGACAAGGGCGCCTACGCGGCGGCGTACAGCGGCTTCGAGGGCGCCGACGAGAACGGGCTGGCCCTGGGCGACTGGCTGCGCGCCCGCGAGATCGGCGAGGTGGACGTGGTCGGCATCGCGACCGACCACTGCGTGAAGGCGACCGCCCTGGACGCGGCGCGGCAGGGCTTCCGCACGACCGTCCTGCTGGACCTGACGGCCGGGGTGGCGGAGGAGACGACAGAGCGGGCGCTGGAGGAGCTGCGCGCCGCCGGGGTCGAGCTCACCGGCAAGCCCGTGGTCTAGGACCTGTCCGGCCGCCGCACCCGCACGTCCGCCGCGACAGGTCACAGTGAGTCACGGCGAGTCACGGCGATGCGGCAACACGTCACACCGAGTCGCAACACGTAACACCGAGTCGCACCGGGCGCCACCGGGTCACGCCTCGGCCCGTCCCGGCCCGCCTCCGCGCGGTCACGGCTGGGGTGCCGGGCGTCTGAGCAGCGTTCTGACCGGGTGCCACAGCTCCTGGCTGAGCTCGGTGCAGCCGCTCTCGGGGGCCGTGCGCCATATGAGCCCGTCGGGGTGGTGCAGGACCGCCGTGATCTCGTCGGGGGTGGGCGGGGCCGCGTTGCCCCGCAGGTAGACGGCGCGCAGGCCCAGGTTCCGCAGCCTGGTCAGGGCGCGGGCACGGTTCGGGGCGACGACCAGGAAGCGCACGCAGCCGCCCGCCCCACCCGCCGGACTGGGCAGGTTCAGCGCCACCACGACGCTGCCGTTGGGCAGTCTGCAGAAACCTCCTGCGGCCATGCGGTCACACCCCCGTGCGAGTCGGTTCAGATGTCGGTGTCAATAAGCCAGGCACAGGAGGCACCTAAACACGATCGGCGGCAACCCGCCAGGGGTTGCCGCCGATACGCTTCTGACCTGCGGAAATGCTGTTACTTCACCGCGGGGCCGACCTTGAGGGAGATCGTCGAGCCGTCCTTGGCCTGCTTGACGATCTCGATCTTGGTGTTGGTGTCAGTGACCTCGACGCCACCGGTCGGGTTCCGGTTGTCGTAGTAGTCGCTGGTGTGGTCGTTGAAGACCGACACGCCCTTCGACGACGGGATCTTCGTGGCGACGTCCGCGCTGTGCAGCGTGAGACCGCTCGTGCGGTACAGGCTGAACGGCGAGTCGTAGGACTGGATGCGGTTGCGCATCAGCGTCCCGTTGTCCCACCACAGGGCCTTCGAGTGCGAGTCGACCGGGAGCACGAGGCCGGTGCCCGGGTGCTGGCTGGTGTTGTTGTCGGCCTGCGAGGTGTCCCACTTCCAGATCAACAGGCCGGTCTGGTACGGGTAGTGCTCCACCCAGTCCGGACGGGTCGTCGAGAAGCCGAAGTTGTACGGGCCGACCTTGAGGGTCTTGTCGTACGAGACGTACTGGCGGTTCTCCGCGAGGTAGTACTGCGCGTAGTCCTTGGTGAACGAGGCGCCGATGCGGGAGAAGCCGGCGGCGGTCCAGGCGGCGTCGGCCGACTCGGCGTTGTCCGAGAAGAGCGCGGTGCCGTCCGCGGTGACGCTGATCTCGTCGGCCGCGAAGCCCTTCAGCGCCACACCGCCGTCGCTCTGGTAGCGGAAGCGGACGTCGATCTTCTTGCCCGCGTAGGCGTCGAGCGGGTACGCCAGCTTCGCGTACGCGGCGATGGTGCCGGTGAGGGCGGGCTTGTCGCTGCCGTCACGCGGGATGGCGGCGCCGTCCACCGTGCCGTCGAGAGCGGTCCAGTTGGCGCCGCCGTCGGTCGAGACCTCGGTGTAGAGGTAGTCGTAGTTCGCCTCGATGTCGTACCAGCCGTCGAGGGTGAGCTTCGCCGACGACTTGCCCGTGAGGTCCACGGACCGGGTCAGCGTGTTCTTCAGGTTGTCACCGCTGCCGCTCCACCACTGGGTCGAGCCCTGCGCGGGGTTCACGACCGTGGTCGTGACCGCCTTCTCCGGCAGGGAGACGACGAGCGCCTGCTTGTCGAAGGTGTTGTACTCGGCGACGCCCAGCTTGTGCGTGGACTGCTTGCCGGCCTTGGCGGTGTCGTAGTTCAGCCAGCCGAGCTGGAGCTTGTCCCAGGCGTTGAAGTCGCCGGGGAGGTCCCCGATGGACTGCTTGCCGGTGCCGAGCCAGGAGCCCGAGGACATCAGGGTCCAGAAGCCGGTGGAGTTGTCGCCGCCGGCGGTGTCGTAGTGGTCCGGCAGACCGAGGTCGTGGCCGTACTCGTGGGCGAAGACGCCGAGTCCGCCGTTCTCCGGCTGGATGGTGTAGTCGCCGACCCAGATGCCGGTGTCGCCGATCTGGGCGCCGCCGAGCTTGTTGTCGCCCGGACCCGTGGCGCCCGCGTCGGTGCCGAACGCGTACCAGCGGTGCGCCCAGATGGCGTCCTCGCCCTGAGCACCGCCGCCCGCGGACTCGTCCTCACCGGCGTGCACGATCTGGAAGTGGTCGACGTAGCCGTCGGGCTCGTTGAAGTTGCCGTCGCCGTCGAAGTCGTAGCGGTCCCACTGGTCGAACTGGGTCAGGTCCGCCTTGATGGCCGCGTCGGTCCGGCCGGCCGCCTTCTGCTGGGCGACCCAGGCGGTGACGCCGTCCTTGACGACGTTCCACACGCTCGGGCAGTTGGTGCTTCCGCAGGCGTTGTTGCCGTAACGGGCCTCGTTGTAGGGCACCTTGACCCAGTCGGCGACCTCGCCGTCGACCGAGTAGCGGCCCGAGGACTGCGTCTCGTAGAACTTCTTCATCGACTCGACGTTCTTGCCGGTGCCGAAGTAGAGGTCCTGGAAGTGCTTCTGGTTGTAATCCGCCTGCCAGGCCGTGCTGTTGTCCTTCTTGCGGTCCGGCGCGGCGATCGTGTTGTGCGCGGGACCGGCGGTGCCACCGAACTTGGGGTCCGTCTTGTCGCCGAACTCGACAAGAATCGTGAAGATCTTGTCGGTCTTCTCGCGGCCGAGCTCGACGTACTTGCTGTCGCCCTTCTTGGACTTCAGCTGGACGACCTGCGAGCCGTTGCGCTTCTGCACCTTGGCGTCGCCGGATATCACCTGGTTCAGCGCCTCCTGGCGCTGGGCGTTCTGGGTCTTGCTCAGCGGGCCGTCGAGGTCGTGATCGACCGTGTTCCTGACCGGCTGCGGGTCGTGGCGGTCCACGACCGGTGAAGCGGCGGCCGAGTCGGCCTGCGCCACGGCGTACGTCGAGAACGTGGCGGTGGCCGCCGCGAGGGCGACGCCCACCGCTGCCGCTCTGAACGTCCATGGTCTGTTGGTCACTTGATGTTCCTCCCCCGCGCACGTTCACGCGGAGGGGGTTCCGGGTCATGGAGGTCCGCGAGCGTCTGCGCGATTCAAGTGACGACATTTGACCGGAGTTACGAAAGAAAAAACAGATCTTGACTTGAACCTGGCAAGTGCGTTATGCGGAGCCCCCGTTCGGTATCCGGACGACTCCGAAACCTGCCAACCGGCGCGCTTTCAGGCCTACTTGATGGGCCCGGTGACTCCGTGCGCCCCCTGTGCACCGGCACCGTGGGTAAGGTCACGCTTACCGGACGTTCCACTCGGGCATGCAGGCGAATAGAGTCGATTGGCGAAGCGTCGGAAGTCGGCGGAGAGCCACGTCGACACCGTTGTCTCACCCCCGACATCTATCCGCACCCTCCCCCATCGCGAGAGGCACCGGGGGGAGAACCCCCATCCGAGGACACGATTGCCATGCCTCGTCCGACCGCCGCACAGCTCGTCTACGGTTCCTGCACCGTGATCTTCTCCACCCTCGCCATGCTGCTGCTGTCACAGACGAGTTCGAGTCCGGGGATCGTGCTGATCACCCTCTCGGCGCTCGCTCTCGGACTGCTGGTGGCCATGACCGTCCCGATGCCGAAGCCCTCGCCGTCCGCGACGGCGGCCGTCGTGCGCGAGCGGGTTCCGGCGCGGCGCGAGACCGCGTCCGTGCCCGTGTCCTTGTCGGCGTCCGTGCCCGCGTCCGTGTCGGCGTCCTCGGCGCCCGAGCCCGTGCGCGAACCCGCGGGGCCCTGAAGCCGCGTACACGAGCCCGCGCTCCCCGGTTCCCCGGCGGGCCGCCGGCACCCCGGACGCTCCGGCCTCGTACCAGAACGGCGGGCCCGTGAACCACGGACCCGCCGTTCTGGTGTGCGTGCTCGCCGCCCGGCCCGTCGTCCGGCCGCCGTCCCGTACCGCGAGGCCGTCCACCGGTCGTCAGCCGGTGTCGACCACCACCGTCTTGGCCGCCTTGTCGTGCAGGCCCTGCTTGTAGGGCTTGTCGAAGAAGCTCCAGCCGCCCGCGATCGCCGTCCAGATGCAGGCGCAGCAGAACGCGAACGGAATCCACAGCACCAGGGCGCGGACCAGGGACGTCTGCACGGAGGGTGTCGAGCCGTTGTCGAGGTTGGCGACCCGGTGGTTGAACAGCCGCTTGCCGAGGGTCTGGCCCGTCTTGCTGATCATCACGGTGTCGTACGACACGTAGAGCACCGCGGCCACCAGGGACTGTCCGAGCGACTTGCCGTACTCGATCTTGTTCGAGTCCATGTTGTACTCGGTGACCCCGAACGCCCAGGACAGCAGCCACACCACGATGCCCACCAGGATCATGTCCAGGATCCTGGCCAGCACCCGCTTCCCGCTGTCCGCGAGCGGCGGCATGCCGGCGAGCGGGTCGCCGCCGTAGGGGCCGCCTCCGCCGTACGGGTCTCCGCCTCCCGGGTGCGGTCCGCCGCTTCCCGGATACTGGCCGCCGCCCTCGCCGTAGGGGCCGCCGCCGAACGGGGGCGGCTCGCTGCCGTAGGGCGGGGTCCGGTCGCCGGACGGAGGCGGCGGGTCGTACGGCGAGCCCGTTCCCTCACCGGGCGGGGGCTGCTTCCTGAACGGGTCGTCGTCCGGTGGCCCGCCGGGGGCCGGGGGCGGCGGTTCGCTGCTCATGGCCCGAGTCGACCGCGAACCCCCCGGCTCCGCATCCGGCGAAGGGCCGTCCGGGGGACGGGACTACCGGCCCGGCCCCGCCACGAAGGTGTGCGCCGCCTTGTCGTGCCAGCCCTGGCTCCAGGGCTTGTCGAACAGGCACCACACGACACCCGCGAGACCGACGACCAGCAGACACGGCACGCTGAGGACGAGCCAGCGGACCAGGGCCCGTCCGAAGGCCGGCGGTTCGTGGCCCTCGATGTCGCGCACCTCCAGGCCGCACAGCTTCTTTCCGAGGGTGCGGCCCCATCTGACGGTGGGCAGGACCTCGTAGAGGACGCCGAAGACGAGCAGTACGGCGAGGACGGCGCCGAGGCAGGAGGTGGTCGTGCCGTCGAGGAGCCAGACGGTGACCTTCTCGCCCGACTGCTTGGCCGCGTCGATCTTCTCCTCGATGTGGTCGGCCGCCCTGGTGCCCAGCGGCACGGCGGCCGCCGCGGTGACACCGGCGATGACGACGGTGTCCAGCAGCCGGGCGGCCAGCCTTCTGCCGAGCCCGGCCGGGCGGGCCGACGCCTGCCGGCGCGCGGCCGCCTGGAACACATCGTCGACCGGCGGCTTCCACGGCGGGACGCGCTGTCCGTCCTCGGCCGGGTCACCCGCGAGCCGGTGCACCTGCTGGGCCCAGGAGGGCTGACCGCCACCGGCCCCGGAGGCCACGGGGGTGGTGCCACCGGGCTGTTGGGGGACGGCGGGTGCGGGAGCGGGTGCGGGAACCGAAGCGGAGGCGGGTGCGGGTGCGGCCTCCGCCTCCGGCGCCTGCGCGGCGGCGCCCGCGGCGGCCGGCCAGGCTCCGAAGCCGTCTCCGGCCGGCGCGTTGGACTCCGCGGGCGGGGCGGAGGGGCCGGGTGCGGCCGTCGGGCGGCCGGACACGGTGGGCACGCCCGGCGCGTCCGCCGAACCCGTGCCCCCGTCCTGCCGCTCCGTACGCGGGGAGGGCGCACGGAACGCCGTGTCGCCCGCGGCGGGCACGGGGGCCGATGTTCCCGGAGTGGCCGTGCGGTGTCCGGCGCCGGACGGCGCCGTGCCCGGGGCCGCCCCTGTCCCGGGCCCGCTCCGGCCGTCGGCTCCGCCCGGACTCGCCTCGCCCGTACGGCTCGTGGCGCCCGCGCCGTCCGGCCCCGCGGACGGCACCGGACCGGTGGGACGGCGGAAGACCACGGGACCCGCGGCCGCCGGGGGCCGGGAGGCGGCGCCGGAGTCCGAGGCGGGCGGAATCGTCGTCGTGCCGTCCGCGCGCACGGAGGCCCCGTCGGGCCGGCTCACCGCGTCGGCGGGTCCCGTGGCACGCGGGTCGGACCCCTTCGGCGCGCCCCAGGACACCCGGCGGTCCTGGTCGCCGCCGAAGCCGGACTGCCGGGAGCGGTCGGCGCCCCACGAGGCGGCGGGTTCGGGCCGGCTGCCGTGCTGGGACTCGGCGGGGGCGGGCTGCTGGGGCTCGGCGGGGGCCGGGGGCTGCGGCTGCGCGGGGGCGGGGCGGTGGGACTGCGGGTCCTCGTCGAAGAAGTGCGGACCCGTCTCCTCCGCGGCGGGGGTGTCCGTCCGCCCGCGGGAGGCCGTGGACTCGGGGGAGGACGCGGGAGCGGGCACGTGCGCGGAACGCACGGCGGCCGGCGGGGCGAGCGCCTCGCCGCCCGACGGCGCCGGGCGGCTCGTGCCCGGCACCCAGGCGGCGCCGTTCCAGTACCGGACGTATCCGGGGATGGAGGGGTCCGGGTAATAGCCTTCGCGGGGCTTGTCGTCACCGGGGGCCGGGGTTGGGGCGCTCATGTCCGTCGTCCCGTATCTGCTCGGGGGTCGTGTGGGAGGTCCACATCTACCAGACCGGCGCACGCGTCACGGCCGGTCCCGCCGTACCCAATCCTTTCGGGCAAGGTTCCTTCCCCCTCTTGCGGCCGGACGTCCGAGGCTGTTCGCGGTGTGCCCGAAGGGGGCCGAAGCGGGCCCGAAAGAATTCTCCGAACCCGCGTAATGATCGCGGCGCGAGGCGCTCTCCACTCGTACGGGCACATCCGCAGGAGCCCGTACGACGAAAGGAAGCGCATCGACATGCACACCGTGGTGGAACGCGAACTGGAGCTTCATCTCGTCCTGTCGCCCGAACACAGCATCCCGGTCCCGGCGCGTCTGAGGTACCGCGCCGACGACCCGTACGCCGTCCGCATCACCTTCCACGTCGGCTCCGATCATCCCGTCAACTGGACATTCGCCCGGGAGCTGCTCGTCGAGGGGGTGTTCCGGCCGTGCGGACACGGCGACGTACGGGTGTGGCCGACGAAGGTCGGCGGCCGCGGCGTCGTCCTGATGGCACTGAGCTCGCCGGACGGCGACGCGCTGCTCGAAGCGCCCGCCGCGCAGATCACCGCCTGGCTGGAGCGCACCCTCAGGGCGGTCCCCCCGGGCACCGAGACCGGGCGGCTCGGCATCGACGCCGGTCTGGCCGAGCTGCTCACGCCGTCCCCGGGGCTGTCGGCCCCGCCCGACCGGACGGGAGCGCCGTCCCCCGACGATCTGTGGCTGCGCGACCCGTGGCCCTCGGACGAGTCGGCGGACGGCGAGCGGTGAGCGGTCCTGACGGGCCGGCGGCGGACCCGTCCCGGATCTCGGAACGGCTTGTGCGGGCCGTCCCGGAACAGCGTGTCCGGGCTGCCTCGGAACAGCTTGTCCGGGCTGCCTCAGAACAGTTTGTCCGGGTTCAGGAGGCCCAGCGGGTCGAACGCCGCCTTGATCGCCCGCTGCATCTCCACACCCACCGGGCCGATCTCGCGGGCCAGCCACTCCTTCTTCAGCACGCCCACGCCGTGCTCACCGGTGATCGTGCCGCCGAGTTCGAGGCCGAGGGCCATGATCTCGTCGAAGGACTCGCGGGCGCGCCGGGACTCGTCGGGATCGGTCGCGTCGAAGCAGACGGTGGGGTGCGTGTTGCCGTCGCCCGCGTGCGCGCAGACGCCGATGGTCAGGGCGTACTTCTCGGCGACGCGTTCGATGCCGTCGAGCATGTCGCCGAGCCGGGAGCGCGGTACGCACACGTCGTCGATCATCGTGGTGCCCTTGACCGCCTCGAGCGCGGTGAGCGACAACCGCCGCGCCTGGAGCAGGAGTTCGGACTCGGCGGCGTCCTCGGCGGGCACCACCTGGGTCGCGCCGGCGGCCTCGCAGAGGGCGCCCACCAGGGCGAGGTCGGCGGCCGGGTCGTGGGTGTCGAAGGCGGCGAGCAGCAGCGCCTCGGTGGTCTCCGGGAGGCCCATGTGCGCGAGGTCGTTGACGGCCTTGACGGTCGTACGGTCCATCAGTTCGAGCAGGGACGGGACATGCCCGCCCTCCATGATCTTGCAGACGGCGTCGCAGGCGGCTCGCGCCGACCCGAACTCGGCCGCGAGGACGAGCTGTCGGGGCGGCTGGGGCTTCAGCGCGAGCACGGCGCGTACGACGATGCCGAGCGATCCCTCGGAGCCCACGAAGAGGCGGGTGAGGTCGTAGCCGGCGACGCCCTTGGCGGTCCTGCGCCCGGTGGACATCAGCCGCCCGTCGGCGAGGACGACGTCCAGGCCGAGGACGTACTCGGCCGTCACCCCGTACTTCACACAGCACAGGCCGCCGGAGGCCGTGCCGATGTTGCCGCCGATGGTGCACGTCTCCCAGCTGGAGGGGTCCGGCGGGTAGTACAGGCCGTGTTCGCCCACGGCGCGGGAGAGCGTGGCGTTGACGACACCGGGTTCGACGACGGCGATGCGGTCGACGGGGTTGATCTCCAGGATGCGGTCCATCTTCACCAGGGACAGCACCACGCAGCCGTCGGTGGCGTTGGCCGCTCCGGACAGACCCGTGCGGGCGCCCTGCGGGACGACGGGGACGCGCAGTTCGGTCGCGACGCGCATGACGTGCTGGACCTGCTCGACCGTGCGCGGCAGGACGACCACGGCGGGTGTGCCCGCCTCGCAGAAGCTCGCCATGTCGTTGGCGTAGGAGGCCGTGACGTCCGGGTCGGTGAGGACGGCCTCGGCCGGCAGACCGCTCAGCAGACGGTCGAGGAGGCCCCCGGTCCCTGCCGTGTCCTCATCGCGCGGGGCTTCGATACGGCTCATGATCACAGGGTCGCACCCGGGGCCATCGGTGTGAACCCCATTCGCGCGGGGCTTCGTGTGCCGGGGCGCGGTCTTCGTGTTGACGCACAGTGAACGGCATGGAGATCGAAGAGCGACAGCCGGTGCCGGCCGGGTCCGGGTCCGGGCACCCGGTGCCCGGCGGTCCGCGGTCCGAGGAGCTTGTCGGCGAGCGGTCCGGGGAGCCCACCGGCCCGCGTCGCTCTCCGCTCGCCCGTCGCCCGCTGCTCGCGGCGGTCGCCGGCTGTGCCGTGCTCGGCGGTGTGCTGGTGCTGCTGCCCTCGGCGGGCGGGGGCGGGGCACCGCGGCCCGCCCCGGGTGCGGCGGCGCGGGCGGTGAGCGCGGTGGGAGCCGGGGCGCCCGCGGCGCTGTCCGATCTCGCCGCGCTCATCGACGACCGCGAGTCCCGGGTGCGGGCCCGTCCGCGCGACGACGTGTCGTGGGCCGTGCTGGGTGTCGCGTACACGGAGCGGGCCCGGCGGACGGCGGCGAACGCGTCCTATCCGAAGGCCGAGAAGGCGCTGCGCACCTCGCTGCGGCTGCGGCCCGCGGGCAACGTGGCGGCGCTGGAGGGGCTCGCCTCCCTCGCGGGCGCGCGGGGCGACTTCCGGGCCGCGAAGCGGTGGGGCGAGGCCGCCTCGAAGGCGGCGCCGAAGCGGTGGACGACGTATCCGGCGCTCATCGACGCGTACACGGGGCTCGGTGACCACAAGGCCGTGGACCGGGCCCTCGGCAAGCTGCTGGCCCTGCGTTCCGGGCCGGCGGCGCAGGCCGTCGCGTCGCGCGTGTACCGGGACCGCGGGCGGCGCGAGGACGCGGCGGCGGCGATCTCGGACGCGGCGGCGGGCGCGGCCACCCCGTCCGAGCAGGCGGCCTTTCTCACGCAGGGCGGAGACCTGGCGTGGGAACGCGGCGACCGCCGGGCGTCCCTGGATCACTACCGGGCCGCGGTGAGCACCGACGCCGACGCGTACGACGCCCTGGCCGGGCAGGGGCGCGCGCTGGCGGCGCTGGGGCGCGTGCCGGAAGCGCTGCGCGCGTACCGGGCGGCGCTCGCAAAGCGGCCCGTGCTGCGTCACGCGCTGGAGCTGGGTGAGCTGTACGACAGTCTCGGGCTCGGCGCGGAGGCGCGCGCGCGGTACGGCCTGCTGCGGGACCTGGTGCGGCGGGACGGTGCCGCGGGTGTGGACGACGAGCCGGTCCTCGGGCTCTTCGAGGCGGATCACGGCGACCCGCGGGCCGCCGTGATGGAGCTGCGCGCCGCGTGGCAGCGGCGGCCGGGCATCGCGGTGGCGGACGCGCTGGGCTGGGCGCTGCACCGCGCCGGGGACGACCGGGAGGCGCTCGGCTTCGCCGTGCGGGCCACGGACAAGGAGCACGGGGGCGGTGTGCGCAGCGCGCTGTACGCGTACCACCGGGGGCAGATCGAGCGTGATCTGGGGCTGTCCGGTCCGGCCCGCCGTCACCTCACCGAGGCGTTGCGGATCAATCCCTACTTCTCGCCGCTGCTGGTGCCCGCGGCCCGGGAGGCGCTGGCCGCGCTGGGCGAGCCGGCTGCCGGGGGCCCGGCGGAGGAGTAGGGGGACGAGGACACGAAGGCGCCGCCGGTCACCCCTCCGGCGCCGCAAGCCGCCCCGGGGCGGACCTCGGCGCACTGCACACCCGCAGGAAAGTACCGGTACGAAGAGCACCGGTACGAAAAACGTGTCCGGGGGACGCCGATGCGGCGTCCCCCGGACACGTGGGGCCCGAGGGGCCTTCGAGGAAGGCCCGTCCGGGGCCTCAGAGGTTGCCGCGCTTCTCCTGCTCGCGCTCGATCGCCTCGAAGAGGGCCTTGAAGTTGCCCTTGCCGAAGCCCATCGAGCCGTGCCGCTCGATCATCTCGAAGAAGACGGTCGGACGGTCCTGGACCGGCTTGGTGAAGATCTGGAGCAGATAGCCGTCCTCGTCGCGGTCGACGAGGATCTTCAGCTCGCGCAGGGTGTCGACGGGGACGCGGGTGTCGCCGGCCCACTCGCCGAGCGTGTCGTAGTAGGAGTCGGGGGTGTCGAGGAACTGGACACCGGCCGCGCGCATGGCCCGCACGGTCGCGACGATGTCGTTCGTGTTCAGCGCGATGTGCTGGACACCCGCGCCGCCGTAGAACTCCAGGTACTCGTCGATCTGGGACTTCTTCTTGGCGATGGCGGGCTCGTTGATCGGGAACTTGACCTTGAGCGTGCCGTCGGCGACGACCTTCGACATCAGCGCGCTGTACTCGGTCGCGATGTCGTCGCCCACGAACTCCTTCATGTTCGTGAAGCCCATGACCTTGTTGTAGAAGCCGACCCACTCGTTCATCCGGCCGAGCTCGACGTTGCCGACGCAGTGGTCGATGGCCTGGAAGGTGCGCTTGGCGGGCGGCTCGACGATCGGGGCGGCGGCCACGTACCCGGGCAGGTAGGGGCCGTCGTAGCCGGACCGCTCGACGAGCGTGTGGCGGGTCTTGCCGTACGTGGCGATGACGGCGAGGACGACCGTGCCGTTCTCGTCCTTCATCTCGTACGGCTCGGCGATCGAGCGGGCGCCGTGCTCGACGGCGTACGCGTGGGCGGCGCGCGCGTCGGGGACCTCGATGGCCAGGTCGACGACGCCGTCGCCGTGCTCGGCCACGTGTTCGGCCAGGAAGTGGCCCCAGGTGGTGGCGGGCTTGATCACCGAGGTGAACACGAAGCGCGCCGAGCCGTTCTCGAGGACGTACGACGCCGTCTCGCGGCTGCCGTTCTCCGGTCCGGAGTACGCGACGAGCCGCATGCCGAAGGCCGTGGAGTAGTAGTGCGCGGCCTGCTTGGCGTTGCCGACGGCGAAGACGACCGCGTCCATTCCCTTGACCGGGAAGGGATCGGCCTGCCGGGCGGTGTCGGGAGTGTGGTGTGTGGTCTGCGTCATGGCCGCAGGCTCCCTCCGTTCCGCAAGGTGCGCAATAGTTCGCCTGTCGACTGAACAATGTGTGCAGTGAGAGACCCGGGACAGCGGGCTTTCTGTACATGATGACCACCTCGGAGGCCCGCATGGCGATCGATCATCTGGACGGGCGGCTGCTGGTGCTGCTGGCGAAGGAGCCGCGTATCGGGGTCCTGGAGATGTCGCGGCGGCTGGGGGTCGCACGGGGGACGGTGCAGGCCCGGCTGGACCGTCTTCAGTCGAACGGAGTCATCCGGGGCTTCGGTCCGCAGGTCGACCCGGCGGCGCTCGGCTACCCGGTCACGGCGTTCGCCACGCTCCAGATCCGGCAGGGTCAAGGGGCGGACGTACGAGCCCACTTGACGACCGTGCCCGAGGTGCTGGAGCTGCACACGACGACCGGCAGCGGGGACATGCTGTGCCGGCTGGTGGCCCGTTCGAACGCCGATCTCCAACGGGTGATCGACCGGGTTGTCGGTTTTGATGGCATCGTCCGGGCCTCCACGGCGATCGTCATGGAGAACCCGGTCCCACTGCGGATCATCCCGCTCGTGGAACAGGCGGCGACCGAGCGCTGAACCGAGGAGCGGGGTGATGGCGTGAACTTCTGGCAGTACCTGGGCAGCCGCCACGAACAGCTCCTCACGGACGCCTACCAACACGCGAGCGCGGTCTTCCAGTGCATGGTCGTGGCGACCGTCATCGGCGTGGTGATCGGTGTCGTCACCTACCGCAGCGACTGGGCGGGCAACCTCGCCACCACGACGACCTCCGCGATTCTGACGATCCCCTCGCTGGCCATGATCGGTCTGCTGATCCCGATCGTGGGCCTGGGCGTCCCGCCGACCGTGATCGCCCTGACGCTGTACGGGCTGCTGCCGATCGTGCGCAACTCGATCGTCGGCCTGCGCGGTGTCGATCCCTCGCTGGTGGACGCGGCCAGGGGTATCGGCATGTCGCGGACGTCGCGCCTGATACGGGTCGAACTGCCGCTGGCCTGGCCGCCGATCCTGACCGGTATCCGGATCTCCACCCAGATGCTGATGGGCATCGCGGCCATCGCGGCCTACGCCTCCGGGCCCGGCCTCGGCAACGAGATCTTCCGCGGCATCAGCTCGCTGGGCAGCAAGAACGCGCTCAACCAGGTGCTCGCGGGCACGGTCGGGATCATCATCCTCGCGCTGCTCTTCGACGCCGCCTACGTCCTGCTCGGCAGGCTGACCATCCCCAGGGGGATCCGTGCCTGAGACCGCAGAGACCTCGAAGGGCCCCGCGCACGCCGAGGGCCCCGCCGGTGCGCCGGGCGGCGGCAGCGGCGGCGGCGCGCGCGGGAGCACCTCGTCCACCACGGGCGCCACCATCGAGCTGGAGAACCTCACCAAGCGCTACCCCGGCAGCCGCGACGCCGCCGTCGACAGCGTCAACATGGAGATCAAGGCGGGTGAGCTCGTCGTCTTCGTCGGCCCTTCCGGCTGCGGCAAGTCGACCACCCTGAAGATGATCAACCGGCTGATCGAGCCGAGCGGCGGCCGCATCCGGATCGGCGGCGAGGACGTCACCGACATGGACCCGGTGAAGCTCCGCCGCAAGGTCGGGTACGCCATCCAGTCGTCCGGCCTCTTCCCCCACATGACGGTCGCCCAGAACATCGCGCTCGTGCCGAAGATGACCGGCTGGCCGAAGGGCCGCATCAAGGCGCGGGTCGAGGAGATGCTGGACCTGGTCGGGCTCGACCCGGGCGAGTTCCAGGGCCGCTATCCGCGCCAGCTTTCCGGCGGTCAGCAGCAGCGCGTGGGGGTGGCGCGGGCGCTGGCCGCGGACCCGCCCGTCCTGCTCATGGACGAGCCGTTCGGAGCGGTGGACCCGATCACCCGCGACCATCTCCAGGACGAGCTGATCCGGCTCCAGCACGAGCTGCACAAGACGATCGTCTTCGTGACGCACGACTTCGACGAGGCCATCAAGCTCGGCGACCGGATCGCGGTGCTGCGCGAGCACTCGCACATCGCGCAGTTCGACACCCCGGAGGCGATCCTCACCAACCCGGCCGACGACTTCGTGTCGGGGTTCGTGGGCGCGGGCGCCGCCCTGAAGCGGCTCAACCTCAGCCGCGTACGGGATGTGGAGATCACCGACTATCCGACGGTCACCGTCGACGATCCCCTCCAGGAGATCTTCGGCAAGCTCCGTTCCAGCGGTACGAACGAGATCCTGCTGCTCGACAAGCGGCGCCGCCCCTACAAGTGGCTGCGGCGCGGCGATCTGATGCGGGCCAAGGGCTCGCTCGCGCGGGCGGGCACGCTGGTGCACGACACGGTGACCAGGGACGCCACCCTGCGGGACGCCCTGGAGGCGGTGCTCACGGACAACTCGGGCCGGGTCCCGGTGACCGGGCGGCGCGGCGAGTACACCGGGGTGGTCGACATGGAGACCCTGATGAACTCCGTGCACGAACTCCTGGAGGCCGACCGGCTGGAGGCCCTGGAGCACCAGCACGAACTGGAGGAGGCGCGCGCCCACCAGACCCAGTTCGAGCAGGAGGGCGTCGACGGCGGGGAGGCGAAAGCGTGAGCACGCCGCCCGCGGCCCGGCGTCCCGAGGGCGAGCACGAGGTCAAGGGGGTCGCCTTCCGCGACGACAGCGAGGGGGACGGCGCGGGCGAGCGGGAAGCCCCGCCGCCGCACGCGCCCCCGAAGCGGCGGATCAGCTGGCAGAAGCTGACCTTCCTGCCCGCCGTGCTGATCGCTCTGCTGCTGGCCACCTGGATCTGGTTCCAGCAGGCCGACCTCGACGCGATCTCCGAGAACGCCCTGTCGAACGGCCAGGTGTCCAAGGCCCTGTGGCAGCACATCCAGCTGACGGTGATCTCCACGTTCTTCGTGCTGATCATCGCCATTCCGCTGGGCATCCTGCTGACCCGCAAGGCCTTCAGGAAGCTGACGCCGATCGCGATGACGGTCGCCAACATGGGGCAGGCGACCCCGGCGATCGGCTTGCTGGCCCTGCTCGTGATCTGGCTCGGCACCGGCGAGAAGTCGGCCCTGATCGGCATCACGATCTACGCGATCCTGCCGGTCCTGTCCAACACGATCACCGGACTGAAGGCCAACGACCCGACCCTGCTGGAGGCGGCGCGCGGCATCGGCATGTCACCGCTGGGCGTGCTCACCCGGGTGGAACTGCCGCTGGCCGTACCGCTGATCCTCGCCGGCGTCCGTACGGCGCTCGTCCTGAACGTGGGCACCGCGACGCTGGCCACGTTCGGCGGAGGCGGCGGCCTCGGCGTCCTGATCACCACGGGCATCACCACCCAGCGCATGCCGGTCCTGGTCCTCGGCGCGATCCTCACCGTCGCCCTCGCGCTCCTCGTCGACTGGCTGGCGTCGCTGGCGGAACTGCTGCTGAGGCCGCGCGGGCTGGAGGTGGGGACATGAGCGGGGCGCGCGCCCGCGCGGCCCTGGCCGCCGTCCTCGTCCTGGCGTCCGCGTGCGGGCTGACCAGCGGCTCCCCCATGACCGACAACCTCGAGCCCGGGTCCATCGGGCAGGGCGAGCCGCTGAAGGGCGCCACTCTCACGGTGGCGTCGAAGGAGTTCACCGAGCAGCTGATCCTCGGCGCGATCATGGGCATCGCGTTCCAGGGGGCGGGCGCGAAGGTGATCGACCGCACCGGCATCCAGGGATCGATCGGCGCGCGCGAGGCCATCAAGAACGGTGACGCGGACGCCATGTACGAGTACACGGGCACCGCGTGGATCACCTATCTCGGCAACAGCGAGCCGATCCCGGACCCGCAGGAGCAGTGGCAGGCCGTGCACGACGCCGACCCGAAGAACGGGGTCACCTGGCTGCCGCCGTCCGCCCTCAACAACACCTACGCGCTCGCCATGAACCAGGCCAACTTCAAGAAGTACGGCACCACGACGCTGTCCGACGTGGCCGCGCTGTCGAAATCGGACCCGGGCGCCGTCACCCTGTGCGTGGAGAGCGAGTTCGCCAACCGGGCCGACGGACTGCCGGGCATGGAGAAGGCGTACGGAATGGACATCCCCGCGAAGAACATCACGCAGATGGACACCGGGATCATCTACACCCAGGTGCAGAAGGGGAGTTGTACGTACGGGGAGGTGTTCACCACCGACGGGCGCATCAAGTCGATGAACCTGGTGTTGATGAAGGACGACAAGAAGTTCTTCCCCAACTACAACGCCGCGCCCGTCATCAACTCCAAGGCCCTGAAGAAGTATCCGCAGATCGCCGAGGTCATCGAGCCGGTCACGAAGAAGCTGAACAACACGGTGGCACAGGACCTGAACGCGAAGGTGGACGTCCAGGGCCAGGACCCGCACGAGGTGGCGCTGGACTGGATGACGCAGGAGGGCTTCGTCAAGCAGGACTGACCCGGCGAGCCCGTGCCGGCCGGCCGCGCTCCCGGCCGGAAGGCCTCAGCAGCTCGGGACCGAGCCCTTGTTCCTCTCCAGGGCCACCAGGGCGTTCACCGCTCCGTCGAGGTCGGTCACCGGGATCAGCCGGAGCCCCTTCGGCAACTCCGCCTTCGCGTCCGAGCACTCCGCCTTCGGAACCAGGAACACGGTCGCGCCGTCACGGCGGGCCGCCTGCGTCTTGAGGCTGACGCCGCCGACCGCGCCGACCTTGCCGTCGGCGTCGATCGTTCCCGTGCCCGCGACGACCCGGCCGCCCGTGAGGTCGCCGCCGCTGCCGTCGCCGTCCAGCTTGTCGACGATCCCGAGCGAGAAGAGCAGTCCGGCGCTCGGTCCGCCGACGTCGGCGAGCTTGAGCGTGACCTTGACGTCGCCCTTCTCGTGCAGATACCCCAGGGCCGCCTCGGTGGCGCTGTCCTGGGACTCCTTCATCTCGTTCGCGTTGTGCCGCTCGATCTCCTTGACGCTGCCGCCGCTCGGGTACACCGAGTCGCGGGGCATCACGGCCTTGTCCGTGGCGAACCAGGCGCTGAGCACGTCACCGAGGGAGACGCTCGCGTCCGGGCCGGTGGCCTCGATCGTCGTCATCCGCAGCTGTCCGCTGGTGTTCCGGGTGGGCGCCCCGCTGATGGTGATCACCGGCTCGCCCCTGTTCTCGCCGAGGACGTTCGCCGTCAGACCGGGCTGCGCCAGGGAGAACGGCAGCGGCGCGAACACCGCCGTGGCGAGCAGGGCCACGACGGGGAAGGCGCAGACGGCGACGGCTTGGGGGCGCGTGAGGCGAGAGAGCACGGGGTCAATCTAACGTCACCACCCGGCGGAACCTCCGACAGGTCCGACGGCCTCCGCGCAGGACCCCGGGCCCGGGGTCACGGACCGGGCCCGCACAGGGGTTCGGGGCCCGTCGGGCTTCGGTCCGGGTCCGGAGCGGCCGCCCGGGCCCGGTCAGCGCAGGGCGTCCGCCACCTCACGGGCCGCGTCGACCACGCGCGGGCCGACCCGCTCCGGCACGGCGTCCGCCAGCATGACCACGCCCACGCTGCCCTCGACCCCCGTCACCCCGACCAGCGGCGCCGCGGCCCCGCACGCTCCGGCCTCCAGCTCTCCATGGGTGAGCGTGTATCCGGGCTCCCCCACCGGCGCCTGCCGGGCGGCGAGGATCGCGCGGCCCGCGGCCCCCCGGTCCAGGGCGTGCCGGAAACCGGCGCGGTAGGCGACGTGATAGTCCGTCCACGTCGGCTCGACGACCGCGACGGCGAGCGCCTCCGTCCCGTCGACCAGGGTCAGATGAGCCGTCGCGCCTATGTCCTCGGCCAGCGCCCGCAGCGCGGGCAACGCGGCCTCCCGGACCAGCGGGTGCACCTGGCGGCCCAGACGCAGCACGCCGAGTCCGACCCGGGCACGGCCGCCCAGATCACGGCGTACGAGAGCGTGCTGCTCCAGCGTGGCGAGCAACCGGTACACCACGGTCCGGTTGACGCCCAGTTTGTTCGAGAGCTCGGTGACGGTCAGCCCGTGATCGGTGTCGGCGAGCAGCTTGAGGACCCGCAGTCCCCGGTCGAGCGTCTGGGAGGTCTCCGCGGTCACGACGCCCACTCCTTAGTGGTGAGGTCGACGGCCTTCGTACGGCGGATGCGGCACCGAGTCCCGTCGGCGACGCGCTTCAGAGGCCGCCGGTCGGCAGGCGCCCCGGGCTGTTCCCGGGCCGCGGTCGCTTCACGGCTGCGCTCCGCGGCGGCGCTGCCACGGGGCGTGTGCGTAGCCGGACAGTAGCGAGCAGGTCCGCTGAGCGGAAGCCTCCGTCCAGAATCCGGGCATCGGCCGGTGCGAAGTGATTCCGTTTGTCCTGGAACGCGGGGCGCGCACAACACGGCGTACACCGCTCGTATACGCAGCGCACGGGCCACGGCGCACGCCGGTCCGAACACGGCACGCCCCCGGTACGGCTTCGGCGGCCCGCGGCACGGGTTCCGGATACCGCCGCCGGCCGCGGAGGCGATCGGCTCACCCCGTCGTCCCGACGGTGGGACGCCCCGGGCACGCTCCCCGGTTCCCCGCCGGCACCACCGCGTCCGTACGCTCCGTCGCGCCGACGTCAGCGCATCCGGGTGGCCCACTCCTGGACCTTGGCTATCCGCTGGCGGAGCTGTCCGGCCGTGGCCTCCGCGCTCGGCGGACCGCCGCAGACGCGGCGCAGCTCGGTGTGGATCACGCCGTGCGGCTTGCCGCTCTGGTGGACGTACGCGCCGACCATGGTGTTGAGCTGCTTGCGCAGTTCCAGCATCTCCTTGTGGGAGACGACCGGGCGGCGCTCGGCGGGAAGTTCGAGGAGGTCCGCCTCCTCGGCCGGCTTCTTGCGGCTGTGCGCGATCTGCCGGGCCTGCCGCTTCTGGAGCAGGAGCTGGACCTGGTCGGGTTCGAGGAGTCCGGGGATGCCGAGGTAGTCCTGCTCCTCCGCGCTTCCCGGGTGGGCCTGCATGCCGAACTCGGCGCCGTCGTAGAGGACCCGGTCGAAGACGGCCTCGGACTCCAGCGCCTCGAAGGAGAACTGCTCCTGCTCGCCGGTGTCCTCGTCCTGCTCCTTGTTCGCCTCCTCCATCTCCTTCTCGGACTCGGCGTACGGGTCCTCCTCGCCCTCCTTCTTGGGCTTGTCGAGGGCGTGGTCGCGCTCGACCTCCATCTCGTTGGCGAAGGTGAGGAGGTCGGGGACGGTCGGCAGGAACACGGAAGCCGTCTCGCCGCGTCTGCGGGACCGTACGAAACGGCCGACGGCCTGGGCGAAGAAGAGGGGGGTCGAGATGGTGGTGGCGTACACGCCGACGGCCAGGCGCGGCACGTCGACGCCCTCGGACACCATGCGGACGGCGACCATCCACCGGTCGTTGCTCGCCGCGAAGTCGTCGATCCGCTTCGAGGCCCCGGTGTCGTCGGAGAGCACGAGGGTCGCCTTGGTACCGGTGATCTCGCGGATCAGCTTGGCGTACGCGCGCGCGGAGTCCTGGTCCGAGGCGATGACGAGCGCCCCGGCGTCCGGGATGCCCTTGCGCACCTCGGTGAGGCGCTGGTCGGCGGCGCGCAGCACGCTCGGCATCCACTCGCCGCGCGGGTCGAGCGCGGTGCGCCAGGCCTGGCTGATGGCGTCCTTGGTCATCGGCTCGCCGAGGCGGGCGGCGATCTCGTCGCCCGCCTTGGTGCGCCAGCGCATGTTGCCGCTGTAGGAGAGGAAGATGACGGGCCGCACGACGTGGTCGGCCAGCGCGTTGCCGTAGCCGTACGTGTAGTCGGCCGAGGACCGCCGGATGCCGTCGTTGCCCTCTTCGTACGTCACGAAGGGGATGGGGTTGGTGTCGGACCTGAAGGGCGTACCGGTGAGCGCGAGCCGGCGGGTGGCGGGCTCGAACGCCTCCAGGCAGGCCTCGCCCCACGACTTGCTGTCTCCGGCGTGGTGGATCTCGTCGAGGATGACGAGGGTCTTGCGCTGCTCGGAGCGGTTGCGGTGGAGCATCGGCCGCACCCCGACACCGGCGTACGTGACGGCGACGCCCTGGTACTCCTTGCTGAGGGGTCCGGCGCTGTACTCGGGATCGAGCTTGATCCCCACCCGCGCGGCCGCCTCGGCCCACTGCTTCTTCAGATGCTCGGTCGGCGCGACGACGGTCACCTGCTGCACGACGTGGTGGTGCAGCAGCCAGGACGCGAGGGTCAGGGCGAACGTCGTCTTGCCGGCGCCGGGGGTGGCTACGGCGAGGAAGTCGCGCGGCTGCTCCTGGATGTACCTCTCCATCGCCCCCTGCTGCCAGGCGCGCAGCTTGTTGGCGGTACCCCAGGGGGCTCGTCCGGGGAACGCGGGCGAGAGGTGGTGGGTGTGCGAGGAGGCGCTGGCGGCGGTGGTAGTCACGGTCTCCGGTCTGGGTGTCGATTGGGAGCGTCCGGGTCCGTGCGCGGCGCGTCGAACGGGCGTGACGGCAGGCGCGCGGGCGGCTCGGCTACGTATGACAACCGGGCCACCCTACCGGCGCCCGGCCCACGACGACGCGCGGACGAGGCCGGGCCGGCGGTGGATGGGACTGACGTCACAGATCACCCGCACGCACCACCGGCGTCTCGGGCGGCCCTCGGCACGAGGTGCCGCACGAGCCGTCGCCGAGGGTCCCGTCAGCCTGTTCCCGCCGGTTCCCGCAGACGTGTGGTCACCCATGCCCCCAGCAGTGCCACCCCCGCCATCGGCAGGAACACCGCGGCGAAGGCGGCCGGGTGGGAGGGGTGGGCGCCGGAGGTCGCGACGGTGGCCGCGCCGGCGACCGCGCCGCCGCCCAGGGCCGCGAAGGCGGCTCCGCCGAGGGCGAGCAGCAGCACGTTGGACAGGGCGTCGGAGATCTGCAGGGCGGCCGAGTTGGCGCCGGCCTCCTCGGGGGCCGAGAGCTGGAGCAGCAGCACGCTGGTCGAGGCGAGCACCAGGCCCATGCCGAAGCAGCCGAACCCCCAGGCGACGGCGACGGTCCACACCGGCACGGCGGGGATCAGCACGCTCGGCGCGGCGGCGACGGCCGCCGCGACCAGCAGCATGCCGAGAAACATCAGACGGTCCCGGTACGGCTCCACGCGCGGCCGCGCCTGTACCCAGGAACCCAGCGCCCAGGTCCCGCCGCCGGCCGCGAGCGAGAGCCCGGCGAGCGTCGGCGACAGTCCCCTCTGGGTGACCAGCATCAGCGGCACGAAGGACTCGGCGGCGATGAAGGCACCGGCGGAGACCCCGCGCAGCAGCACCACGGAGGGCAGCCCGCGGGCCGCCCGGCAGGTGCCGCGGGGCAGCAGCCCGCGCACGGCCGGGACGAGCAGCGCGGCACCGGCAGCGGCGGGCACGAGGGAGAGCGGGCGCAGATCCTGGGCCGCGTACTGGAGCAGCCCCGCGCCCAGCGCGATCCCGAACGCCAGCCGGATGCGCCGCCGGTCCAGCGGCGCGCGGGCGCCCGCCCGGGCGGGCCCGGACGCCCGCCGCCGTATCTGCGGCAGCGCGAGCGCGAGCGGAACACCGACCAGCGCCGGGATCCCGATGAAGACCCAGCGCCAGCCGAGGTGCTCGGTGACCGCGCCCGCGGCGAGCGGTCCGACCACGGACGGCACCACCCAGGCCGCCGCGAACGCGGCCATGATCGCGGGCCGCAGCCGCTGCGGGTAGGCCCGCCCGACCACGACGTACAGCGCGACGATGACGAGCCCGCCGCCCAGTCCCTGGACGGCCCGCCCGAGGATGAACGTCCACATCCCGCCGGCCGTCCCGGACAGCAGCAGTCCCGCCGCGAACGCGCCGATGCCCGAGGCCAGCGAGGTCAGTGGCCCGCCGCGGTCGGACAGCTGCCCGGCGAGCACCATCCCGAACAGGCTCGTCGTGAAGTAGCCGGAGAACGCGAACGCGTACAGGGCGATCCCGTCGAGGTCCCGCGCGGCGACGGGCATCGCCGTGCCCACGGCCGTCGCCTCGAACGCGATGACCAGCACCACGGACACGATCCCGACGGTGAGCGCCCGGTGGGCCCGGCTGAGCACCCCGCCGCTGTCGTCGCCCTCGGGCGAAACCGTCGCGACCTCGCTCGCTTCCACTGCTGTCATGCCGGTCAGCGTAAGGTGCGCAGCTTTCCTTGACTCCTGTCGGCAGACGGTGATCAAGCGGTCCTTTGGACCTAGGACCACTCCCCGGGCCGTCCCCGGCCCCGTTCCCGGCGGGTCGCGCCGCCGTTCGTGAACGGCGTGTGGCAGTCGCGTTGCGGCCGCCCCGGAACCCTTGAGCCCCTTCCGGCACGCCGCCTACGGTCTTCCCATCAGGTTCGGAACGAGTGAGCCGTGCCGCACCTGAGAACGACCGTGTGCCCGAGTGGTTCAGGGGCTCGACTGCAACTCGAGTTACGTGGGTTCGAATCCCGCCACGGTCTCCACGCAGGGGTCGGCCGTCCCGGTTCGGGGCGGCCGATCTGTTTTCCGCCCGGTCGCCCGGTCACCGGGCGGCCGGGGCCGCTAGGCGTACAGCATGCCGACCGACCGGTCCTCGAATATCTCCGGCCAGTGGCGGCGGCCGTCGTCGCCCGGGTGGGCCGGTGTGTGGTCGCAGGCGCCGGGATCGACGGTGGCGAGCGTCTGGGTCAGGGTGGCGGCGAGCTGTTCGTAGGAGTCGCTGAGGTGGTGGGCCGCGTCCACGGACCTCTCGCGGTGCAGGAGCCAGAGGGTGAAGGCCAGCGTGGAGATGTCCGCGTTCAGCGGGCGCAGGGTCAGGTCCGGCTCGCTCCAGGCGAGCACGGCGCCCGTGGCCCCGTCCACCACCAGGCTCGTGTCCTCCAGGAGGCGGCCGAGGCGTATCAGGCGGTCCGCGCCGGCCGGGAGCAGGCCGGCGGGGAACTCCTCGGGGCGCTCGTCCGCGTAGTACTCGGTGAGGGCCGGAAGCGGCATCTCGGTGTCGAGCTGGAAGAGGAAACCGTCCTCGGGCAGGCCCGACTCCCGCAGGAAGCGGCGGGTCGGCTCGTGCGTCAGGGCGGGCGGGAAGTCGACGTCCTCGAAACGCATGACCACGCCCGCGCCGAACTCCTCGTCCAGCAGCCTCTTCGGCAGGCCGAGGACGAGCCCGTCGCCGGGGCCGGCGATCCGGGCGAGCGGGCGGATCAGGGCGGCCATACGCCAGTACGGCGGCACGTCCTCACCGGTGGTGCCCTCGAAGACGGCGCTCAGCCGGTCCGACACCTGGGCGACCGCCTTCGGGCCGAACAGGCCGGAGCGGCCGCGGGACAGGGTCAGTTCCTCGGTGGCCGCCGCGAAGCGCAGCAGGGCGTCCAGGGAGGGCGCCAGGGGCGAGAGGTCCAGGTGGGCGGGGTTCCGCCGGACGTACGCCGAGGAGACCTCGCCCGTCCTCCCGTCGAGCACGATCGACTCCAGGTCCCGGTCGAGGCTGCGCAGTGCCCCGATGACGAGCTGGTCGCGCAGTTCCCCGGCGAGCTTGTCGGCGTCGCCCGCCAGGTCGGCGACCGTGCGCAGGCCGTGCTCGCGCAGGGCGCCGAAGGCGAGCAGCGCGCCGTCCGGGGGCAGTCCGGGACCGGTGAGCCGGTCCCGGGTGCCCGGGTGCGTGACGAACGGATCCAGCTCGTCGCCGGTCAGCGTGATCGCGCCGCCGACCTCGGTGTCAGTCGTACTCATGGCTCCCCCGCGCATGTGAACGCTCCGTGCTTCCCCCGGGAGGGAACGACCGGTGGTTCCACGGCAGTTCCCCATCGAACCAGAACGATACGCCGACCCACTGACAACGCCAGGGACGCGCCGGAAGGGGCCGCGCGCGGATGCGGAACCGTCCGCTCAGGTGCCGCGGCGGGCGTCAGGTGAGGTAGACGCCGCCCAGGACGACGACCAGGGCCGCCAGCACGAACAGCAGCACCCAGACCAGCAGTTTCCCCACGCCGGGCGGGGGTTCGTACCGCGGCCGCCCGGTCTCGGCGCCGGGGAGGAGCGGCGGGGCGGAGCCGTCCGGCGAGGGTTCGCCGGACGGCCGCTCCCGCTCGGTCACGAGGCCGTCACCACGGCCGCCTGCGGGCGGATCGGCAGACGGTTGACGGGCCGGCCGGTGGCCGCCCGTACGGCGGAGGCGATGGCCGCCGGCGAGGTCACGACCGGCACCGCGCTGACCGCCTTGGCGCCGAAGGGGGCGACGACGTCGCGCTCCTCGACCAGCTTGACGATGCGGATCTCGGGCGCGTCCAGGGCGGTCGGCAGGGCGTAGCCGGTGAGGTCGGGGTGGCGGACCAGGCCGCGGTTGGTGCGGAGGTTCTCGGTCAGCGCGGCGCCCACACCCTGGGTGACGCCGGCCTCGATGCGGGCCCTGAGCTGTGCCGGGTTGAGGATCCGGCCGACGTCCTGGGCGAGCGCCAGCTCCACGACCCGGACCGAGCCCAGCTCGATGTCGACGTCGACCACCGCGCGGACGGCGCAGAAGGCGAGGCCCACGAAGGCGTCGCCCTGGCCGGCCTCGTCCAGCGGTTCGGTCGGGTGCGGGCGGCACTGCGCGGTCGCCCACAGCTCCTTGCCGTCCATCGCCTCGGTGACCGTGGTCGACAGGACCCCGTCGTACGACGTGATCTTGCCGTCGGTGATCTGGAGCAGCTCGGTGGACATGCCGAACTTGTGCGCCAGGGGCTGGAGCAACTGCGTACGGACCATCTTGGCCGCGCGCTCCACCGCTCCGCCGGACACCCAGGTGTGCCGGCCCCGGCAGCTCGGACCGGCCGGCGGCTGGTCGGTGTCGACCGGGGCGACGTGCACCTCGTCGATGCCGAGGGTCTCCTGGACGATCTGGCGGGCCAGCGTGGTGAAGCCCTGGCCGGTCTCCACGGCCGCGCAGAGCACGGTGGCGACGCCGTCGTGGACCTTCACGGTGGCCGTCGAGACCTCGTCGGCGCCCTCGGCGCCGAGCATGTGCACCATGCCGAGTCCGTAGCCGACACCGCGGCGCACGGCACCGGGTTCGCCCGCGCCCTCGGGGCCGCCGGGCAGCAGCCACTCGTCCTCGGGCGTGTCCTTGGGGAGGGCCGGCAGCGGGTAGTCGCGTACGGCCTCGAGCAGTTCGGCGACGGGCGCCGGGCAGGTCACCGTCTGGCCGGTGGGCAGGACGTCGCCGGTGGCCATGGCGTTGCGCAGGCGCAGTTCGGCGGGGTCGACGCCGAGCTTCTTCGCCAGCTTGTCCATCTGGGCCTCGTAGGCGGCACAGACCTGGAGGGCGCCCTCGCCGCGGACATGGCCCGAGGGCGGGTTGTTGGTGCGGACGGCCCAGCCCTCGATGAAGGCGTTCGGGACGACGTACGGGCCGCAGGCGAAGGAGACCGCGGCGGCCAGCGACTCGCCGGAGGTGTCGGCGTAGGCGCCCCCGTCGAGCAGGATCTGCGCCTCGACCTTGACCAGGTTGCCCTCGGCGTCGGCGTGGTGCCGGTAGCGCAGCAGGGTCGGGTGCCGGTGGGAGTGGCCGAGGAAGGACTCCTCGCGCGTGGCGGTGAGTTTCACCGGGCAGCCGGTCGCCAGGGCGAGCAGGCCGAGCGCGAGCTGGAAGCCCTGGTCCTCGCGGTCGGCGGTGGCTCCGGGGACGCCCGTGACGACGACCTTCACGCGCGCGGGTTCGAGGCCGTAGCAGGCGGCGGCCGCGTCGCGGTCGCTGTGCGGGTCGGTGGAGGCGATGTAGAGCTCGACGCCGCCGTCGGGGCGGGGCACGGCGAGTCCGGCCTCGGCGCCGATGGGGGCGGGGTCCTGGCGGCCGATGCGGTACTGGCCCTCGACGACGACCTCGCCGACGGCGTCCGGGTCGCCGTGGCGCAGCGGGATGTGCCGGATCAGGTTGCCGTCGGGGTGCAGCGGTTCGGCCTCGAAGGCGTGCTCCGGGTCGGTGACCGGTTCGAGGACCTCGTACTCGACGATGACGGCGGCGGCGGCCATCCGCGCGGTGTCCGGGTGGTCGGCGGCGACGGCCGCGATGGGCTCGCCGTGGTGGCGTACGACGTCGGAGGCGAACACCGGACGGTCGGCTCTGCCGCGGCCGTGCAGCGGGGTGCCGGGCACGTCCTCGTGGGTGATGACGGCGCGTACGCCGGGCATCTCGCGCGCGTGGCTGGTGTCGATGGACACGATGCGGGCGTGCGGGTGCGGCGAGCGGAGCACGGCGGCCCACAGCAGGCCCTCGGCCCACAGGTCGGCGGCGTAGGGGAACGTGCCCTCGGTCTTGGCGCGGTCCTCGGCGGCGGGCAGCGAGACGCCCAGCCCGTGCGGCAGGGGCTCGGGGCCCGTCTCGGGCGCCGCCGGTGTCGCGGTCGCGGCTTGGTTGGTCACGCCTGGCCTCCGTCCTGGCCGTACGGCTGTTCGTGCTGTGCCGGTGAACCGTAGGCGGCGCCGTCCTCGTACGCGGACGGGTGGATGCCGCCGGCGCCGGGTCCGGCCTGGTGCGGGATGCGGGCCGTGTCCGTCTCGGGGGCGGCCTCGGCCGCGGCGGCGGAGTGCGCCTCGCGTTCGGCGACGACCTCGCGCACGGCGTCCAGGACACCGCGGTAGCCGGAGCAGCGGCACAGGTTGCCGCACAGGGCCTGGCGGGTCTCCAGCTCGGTCGGCGCGGGGTTGCCCTCCAGCAGGTCGTGCAGGGTCATCGCCATGCCCGGGACGCAGAAGCCGCACTGCACGGCACCGCACTTGGCCAGCGCCCGCTGGACGTCGGAGGACTGTCCGTCGGCGGCCAGGCCCTCGACGGTGCGCACCTCGCTGCCGGCGGCGGTGACGCCGGGCACCAGGCAGGACGCCACGAGCCGGCCGTCCACCTGGACGTTGCAGGCGCCGCACTCGCCCTGCGAGCAGCCGTCCTTGGCGCCCGCGAGGCCGAGCCGCTCGCGCAGGACGTAGAGCAGCGACTCGCCGACCCAGGCGTCCGTGACCGGCCGGTCGGCGCCGTTGACGCGCAGGACGTAGGAGGCGAGGGGGTGATCGTCGTGTCCGGCCGGGGCCGGGAGGTCCTCGTCCGGCGTCCCGTCGTCCGTCACGGCGGCCTCGTGCGCCGGATCCGGCTCGGCCACCCCGTGTGTCCCCGCGGTCACCGGCCCGGGGCCGGCGGCGGACTCGGCGGCCTCACGGGCGGGCTGTGCGGGCCCCTCGGCGGCCTGCGCGGGCGATTCGGCCCCCGACTGCCCCGCGGGCCCCGCGAGGGCCTCAGCGGCCGTTTCGCGCGGGTCGGCGGTCCAGGGCTGCCCGATCTCGCCGGCCCAGGGCGCGGCCGCGCCGCCGGGGAGCGTGGCGGGCGGTGTGCCGCCCCACTGCTCGACGAGCGCCGACGTGGTGAACTCGCCCGATTCGTCCGGGAGGTCGCCTGCGGCCAGGGGGATGGACCACTGCCCGGTCACGTCGTGTCCGGGGCCCTGCGGCCGGCCCTGTCCCGCGCCGTCGTCGAACTGCCACTGCCCGGTGGACCCGGGGTGGTACGTGAACCGGTCGTCGTGGGCGCCGCCCCGCGGCTGCGCGGCGTCGGGATCCGGCCACTGCGCGTTGCCGCCCTGACCGGCCCAGGTTCCGCCGGTGTCCGGGTCCGCCGCCGCGGGCGGGGCGGGGGTCACGTCGATCTGCGGGGGCACATAACCGTGTCCGGGCGCGGCGAGCGGCTCCCGGGCGGCGAGGAGGGCCTCGATGCCCCCCTCGGGAAGTTTGACGAAGGCGGTGGCCCCGTCGTCGTAGTCGCCCTGGGGCAGCGGGTCCCAGCGGCTCCCGCCGCGCGACGCGCCCTCTTCGTGCTGGTCGTCGGTCACGACAGTGCCCTTCCAAGTGCTCGTCGGGCCAGCGCGGCGACGGTGCGCCGCAGGTGCAGTACGGCGGGCGGAAGCGGTGTGAGGGTTCCGTCCTCGGCGGGGACGGGGTCCGGGATGCAGGCCGCGGCCACGTACTCGCCGAAAGCGGTCAGCGCCTCCGGGACGATCGCGCGGTTGTTGTCCCAGTCGATGAGCCGGGCCACCCAGGCCTCGGCGTCCAGCGGTCGCAGCGGCATGGGCGCTATGGCGCCGACGGCGCAGCGGACGCCGCGCCGGGCCGGGTCGAGGACGACCGCCACGGAGGCGATGGCACGCCCGGGTCCGGTGCGGCCGGTGGCCTTCAGGAAGACCTGCGGGGCGTGCAGCAGCGGCACGCGCACGTAGCCGATGAGTTCTCCGCCGCGGAGCATGTCCACGCCGGCGAGCAGGTGCGACACGGGGATCTCGCGGCGGGCTCCGCCCGGCCCCGCGATGATCAGTGTGGCTTCGAGGGCGGCCAGTACGGGCAGCGCGTCCCCCGTGGGGGCGGCCGAGGCGACGTTGCCGCCGAGGGTGCCCGCGTTGCGGATCTGCGGCGGTCCGGCCGCCCGCGCGGCGGCCGCGAGCGCCGGGATCAGGGCGGCGAAGTCGGGGCGGCCCATGCGGGCGTGCGTGAGACCCGCGCCGAGCAGCGCGTGGCCGTCCTGGTACTGCCAGCCGCGGATCTCGGTGATCCGGCCGAGGCCGACGAGCGCGGCCGGCCTGAGCTGCCCGGAGTTGACCGCGGCCATGAGGTCCGTGCCGCCTGCCACCGGAACGGCCGTGGGCATGGCGGACAGCGCCGCCACCGCCTCGTCCAGCGAGACGGGCAGCGTCACGGCCTGCGCCGTCTGCGGTGCGTGCGTGGTCAAACCGGTTGCCCCTTCCCGCTGCCCCACCTGGTCCCACCTGTGCTGCCGTACGGTACGTGCTGACAGGGCGGACGTGGCAACTCTGGCACATCTTCCCGGGCCCTCGACGCGGGGGTCCGCTAGGAGGCATTCGCCCGTCTCACCAGGGATGTGGCCTGTTTTCGCACGGCATCACCGGTGGAAGACGATTATCACTCTTCGGTGACCCTTGGGGGCCTTTTTTCCTTGCGGTGCAAAGGCTCCGGGCACCGCGGACGGAGCCTGGCGACCGTGAGCGGTCTCACACCTTCGGGGGCGCCCCCTCGATCGGACGTCCGAGCACCCCCGGCCGCCGCTGCCACGGCCGCGGACCCGAGGGTGCGCGGTAGGCCACGCCGAGGGCGTCGAGCCGCCCGTAGTGGGCGTTCATCCGCCGCTCGAAGGCGGCGAAGTCCCGTTCCGCGGGGACCGGCAGACGGCTCCAGGCGACCTCGGCGAAGGCGGCGAGCCTCGGGAACGCCTGGTAGTCCACGCGCGCGTGGTCCTCCGCCACCTCGGTCCACAGGTTGGCCTGCGTACCCAGCACGTGCCGCGCCTCCGCCTCGGTGAGCTGCGGCGGAACGGGCTCGAAGCGGTAGACGTCCTCCAGGGTGCGCACATAGGCGATCGGCACCGGTTCGTCCTCGCCCGCGGCCTGACGGTAGTCCAGGTACACGTGCTGCTCCGGGCACATGACCACGTCGTGGCCCGCGCGCGCGGCCGTGACGCCGCCCTGGTAGCCGCGCCACGACGACACCGCGGCGCCCGGCGCGAGACCGCCCTGCAGGATCTCGTCCCAGCCGATCAGCCGACGTCCGCGCGCGGACAGCCAGCTGTCGAAGTGCCGGATGAACCAGGCCTGCAACCCGTCCTCGTCGGCGAGCCCGAGTTCCCCGATGCGCGCCTGTGCCGTGGCCGACTCCTTCCACTGGTCCTTGGCGCACTCGTCGCCCCCGATGTGGAAGAAACCGGAGAACTCCGGGAAGCGGGCGGGGTCCGCCGGGAACAGGTCGAGGAGTTCCTCGAAGACCCCCTCGTAGAAGCGCAGGGTGTTGTCGGTGGGGGCGAGTACGTTTTTGGAGACGCCCCAGTCGTCCCAGACGGTCAGGGAGGTCGTGTCGACGACGTCGGTGTTGCCCAGTTCCGGATAGGCGGCGATGGCCGCCTGCGAGTGGCCGGGGATGTCGATTTCGGGGACGACGGCGATATGCCGCTCGGCCGCGTACGCGACGATCTCCCGGATGTCGTCCTGGGTGTAGAAGCCTCCGTGCGGCTTCTCGTCCCACAGCGGCGAGGCCCGGTGGCCGAATTTGGTGCGGGCCCGCCAGGAACCGATCTCCGTCAGCTTCGGATAGCGATTGATCTGGACACGCCATCCCTGATCGTCGGTGAGATGGAAGTGGAAGACGTTGAGTTTGTGCGCGGCCAGCAGATCGAGGTAGCGCAGGACGCCTTCCTTGGGCATGAAGTGCCGGGCGACGTCGAGCATCAGGCCGCGCCAGCGGAATCGGGGCGCGTCCTCGATGGTGCCGTGCTCGATTTCGTACGCCGTCCGCGGACGGACCGGGGCCCGGCGGAAAGCGTCGGGACCGAGCAGTTGACGCAGTGTCTGGGCGCCCCAGAAGACCCCGGCCGCGTCGCCGCCGCGGATCTCGACACCCTCGCCGCCGACGGCGAGCCGGTACGCCTCCGGCCCGAGGGTGCCGTCGAGGAGCAGACGTATCGCGCGCGGGGCGTCCTGCGGCCCAGGTCGCAGGGGCAGTGCGAGCGCGGCGCCGAGCGTCGAGCCGAGCCAGCGTCCGGTGCTGTCCGTGCCGGGCGCGGCCCACAGGACGGTGTCCGCGTCCAGTGTGAACCGCCCGTGCGCGGCGCCGTCGACGACGAGGGGCGCGGGAATCAGGCCCGTATCCATCATGTCCATCCGTCCTTCAGTCCATTTCCGCCACAGGGGCCGGAGACGGGTCTCCGGGTTCGCGTACGAAGAAGATCGGCCGGTGAATGCTCATCACCGGGGAGACGGCGGTGGTCATCACCGGGGAGACGGCCGCCATACCGTCCGGTCGGGCTCTCCGGCTCGCGCCCGGCGGGCGAGGACATCCGCGCGGACCGCGCGCGAGGGCGCCGGGGAGAAGGGGCCGGGGAACGCGAACCCTTCACCGCCGGCGAGCGCCGGAAAACGTCCCGGCGGCCGCGGGACAGGGGAAGGCGGCCGTGAAAGGGAGCCGCCGGAGAAATCGCGCGCGGAGCGCTCCGCCGGGTTCACGGCCGCCTTCCGCACATCCGCGACGGCCCCGGTGAAACCGGGTGGCATCGGGGTCGCGAAGGAGCGCGGGCGGGCCGCGCGCGGCGGGGTCCCCGAACTCGTCGTGTTCGGCCGGCCGAAGTCCCTCGGGAAGCGGAAGCCGGGTTCACCGGAACCTCGGCGGACATCGTCCGGGCTGCCGGGAACATGATCGGCGAGGTGGCCCGGAATCGGCGGCGGAATGATTCCCGCAAGGCCGCCGGAATGAATCCGCCGAGCGCGGGGCCGACCGTGACGCGGTCCGCCGCGAGAAGGCGTCCGAAGAACCGGCGGGCGAATTCCCGCCGCCCCGTGACGCCGTCCCGCGTGACACGCGGGAAGGATCCGCGGGGCCGCGGTCCCCGGGGCGGGGACGCTGCGGACCCCGCGCCGCCGGCCCGCCGGAGGGCGTCGGGCGCCGCCCGGCAGGGAGGCGGTCACCGCCTCGGCCACGACGGTGAGGGGGCACTGGACTTCATCGCTGTCCTCCGGAGCGCGTTGCGGTGCGCGCAATGACGGTTTCGCATCGCACAACACTCCGGAGGCTAAGGAGTTCAGGGACCCGCCCACAAGAGGTCTACACCACTCTGTGATCACGGGACACCGTGAAAAACCGCCCACCCCGACACGACACGGCCCCACCCCGGACACGAAACGGTCGGCCCCACCCGCGGCACGTTCCCGGAACGCGGACACGACCACGGCCGCGGCGCCCCTCGCCGGGGGCGTCGCGGCCGTGGTCGGTCTGCGCGGCGTACCGCGCCGGGGCCGGAGCCCGGCGCTACTTCTTGTCGCCGCCCTTGCCCTGGTCGCCGCCACCGGCGCCCATGGACTCGAAGATCTCCTTGCACATGGGACACACGGGGTACTTCTTCGGGTCGCGGCCCGGCACCCACACCTTGCCGCACAGCGCCACCACGGGCGTGCCGTCCAGCGCGCTCGCCATGATCTTGTCCTTCTGGACGTAATGGGCGAAGCGCTCGTGGTCCCCGTCACCGTGCGACACCTGCGGCGTCGGCTCTACGAGGGTCCCCGTCCCCGTGCCTCGCTGGGGCTGGGTCTCAGGCTCAAGAGTGCTCATGAAGCCAAGGGTACTGGGGCTCGCGCCCATCAGTTGAGGGAAGGGTCGCGCGCCCTCGGCGCACCGCTCGGGGGCCGGTGCGTCGGTCAGTTGAGGGAGGGGTCGTCGGGGTAGGTCGCGACCATCGCCAGGTCGCTGCGCTGGCGGCGCAGGACCTCGCGCCACAGGCGCTCCGGCGACGGGGAGGAGACGTCGCCGGGCTCGGACTCGACGACGTACCAGGCACCGTCGACCAGTTCGTTCTCCAGCTGGCCCGGTCCCCAGCCCGCGTACCCGGCGAAGATGCGCAGGGAGCCGAGGGCCGAGGCGAGAAGCTCGGGCGGGGCCTCCAGGTCGACCAGGCCGATCGCGCCGTGCACACGCCGCCAGCCGAGGGGCGCGCGCTCCCCCGCCATGCCGCCGGGGATGACCGCCACCCCCAGCGCGGAGTCCAGCGAGACGGGGCCGCCCTGGAAGACGACACCCGGTTCCCCGGCCAGACCGGCCCAGTTCTCCAGGATGTCGCCGACACCCACCGGGGTCGGGCGGTTGAGGACGACACCGAGGGAGCCCTCCTCGTCGTGGTCGAGGAGCAGCACCACCGCGCGGTCGAAGTTCGGGTCCGCCAGGGCGGGCGTGGCCACGAGCAGCCGCCCTGTGAGCGAGGACACCTCGGTCATGCCAGACATGATCCCGCACATTCCCTTCATGTGGGGAGCCAATGCGCGTACGGGAGTGAATGCAGCTCAGGGCGCAACGAAGCGTTGCCCGCGCACACCCGCGACGGTGACCCCGTGTGCCCGGCGCGGAACGGCTCGTGTTGTGGCCAAGCTATGACCGAGCTGAGTCCTCCTCGGGCTTACTGCGCGGGGGCGGGTGGCCATTACCCTTGCTGTTCGGCTCCCGTACGACCGGCCTGCCGACGACCCACACCTGCCCAACTCATCGGAACGCGAGATACATGACCGTCAACGACGATGTCCTGCTTGTCCATGGCGGAACCCCGCTTGAGGGCGAGATCCGTGTCCGCGGCGCGAAGAACCTCGTGCCGAAGGCCATGGTCGCCGCCCTGCTGGGCAGCGGGCCGAGCCGGCTGCGCAATGTCCCCGACATCCGCGACGTACGTGTCGTACGCGGGCTGCTGCAGTTGCACGGTGTGACCGTCCGCCCGGGTGAGGAGCCCGGTGAGCTGATCCTCGATCCCTCGCACGTCGAGAGCGCGAACGTCGCCGACATCGACGCCCACGCGGGCTCGTCGCGCATCCCGATCCTCTTCTGCGGCCCGCTGCTGCACCGGCTGGGCCACGCGTTCATCCCGGGCCTCGGCGGCTGCGACATCGGCGGCCGGCCGATCGACTTCCACTTCGAGGTGCTGCGGCAGTTCGGCGCGAAGATCGAGAAGCGGGAGGACGGCCAGTACCTGGAGGCCCCGCAGCGGCTGCGCGGCACCAAGATCCAGCTTCCGTACCCGTCCGTGGGCGCGACCGAGCAGGTGCTGCTGACCGCGGTCCTCGCGGAGGGTGTCACGGAGCTCTCGAACGCGGCCGTGGAGCCGGAGATCGAGGACCTGATCTGCGTCCTTCAGAAGATGGGCGCCATCATCGCGATGGACACCGACCGGACGATCCGCATCACCGGTGTGGACTCGCTCGGCGGTTACACCCACGCGGCGCTCCCGGACCGCCTGGAGGCCGCCTCCTGGGCTTCCGCGGCGCTGGCGACCGAGGGCAACATCTACGTCCGCGGCGCCCAGCAGCGGTCGATGATGACGTTCCTGAACACCTACCGCAAGGTCGGCGGCGCCTTCGAGATCGACGACGAGGGCATCCGCTTCTGGCACCCGGGCTCGCAGCTCAAGTCCATCGCGCTGGAGACGGACGTCCACCCCGGCTTCCAGACGGACTGGCAGCAGCCGCTGGTCGTGGCCCTGACGCAGGCCACCGGCCTGTCGATCATCCACGAGACGGTGTACGAGTCCCGGCTGGGCTTCACGTCCGCGCTGAACCAGATGGGCGCGCACATCCAGCTCTACCGCGAGTGCCTCGGCGGCTCCGTCTGCCGCTTCGGCCAGCGCAACTTCCTGCACTCCGCGGTCGTTTCGGGCCCGACGAAGCTCCAGGGCGCCGACCTGGTCATCCCCGACCTGCGCGGCGGTTTCTCGTACCTGATCGCGGCGCTGGCGGCGCAGGGCACGTCCCGCGTCCACGGCATCGACCTGATCAACCGCGGCTACGAGAACTTCATGGACAAGCTCATCGCGCTCGGCGCGAAGGTCGAGCTGCCGGGCAAGGCGCTGGGCTGAGAACCGGGGTGACGCCGGGCTAGGCGCCCGGCCAGGACGCGGCGGACCGATCCGCCTACGACGATGGGGCGGCCCCCCTGAAAGGGGCCGCCCCATCGTCGTTGCCGGCCTTGTACGCGTCCCGCGTCCGAGGGGAACGAACGTACCGGCGCCAGGACTAGTTGCCCTTGGCGGCTTCCTTGAGCTTGCTGCCCGCGGAGACCTTCACGCTGAAGCCGGCCGGGATCTGGATCGGGTCGCCGGTCTGCGGGTTGCGCGCGGTGCGAGCGGCACGGTGGGTGCGCTCGAAGGTCAGGAAGCCGGGGATGGTCACCTTCTCGTCGCCCTTGGCGACGATCTCGCCGACGGTCTCGGCGAAAGCGGCCAGAACGGCGTCGGCGTCCTTGCGGGTCACCTCGGCGCGGTCGGCCAGCGCGGCCACCAGCTCACTGCGGTTCATGTTGTTACTCCCGTGTTCTTCTTGCTGTTGAGGCGTGCCAGGCGGCGGAGCCGCATATCGGGCACAGTGAAGCCGATGCTGCCAGGGTCCTCGGTCGGCTCCCGGACCCGGGTCCGTGGCCAGACCGTCGCGCCCGAAGACGCATCCTGCCCCCACCTGCGGCGGGAAAGCCAATCCGGCACCCCTGGGAGTCACACGAACACCCTTGGGGGTCACACGAAGAGGCCCCTGCGAGGCCTGAACCTGGCCGCCACCCTAGAGGCGGCCGCGGGCCCCGCGTTCCGCGACGCGCCGGGTTCCGGGCGGTCGTGGCGCCCGTCACAGACGGGACGTCGCCGTGCACGGCGCGGGCGCGCGGCCCGGCTCGACCCGTGCTACACGCTCGCGTTGGCCGCGTCGGCCGCCCCCGCCGCCTTCGCCGCGTCACGCACCGCTCCGGCGACCGCGCCCGCGACCTTGTCGTTGAAGACGCTGGGGATGATGTAGTTCGGGTTGAGCTCGTCCTCGGTCACCACGCTCGCGAGCGCGGCCGCGGCGGCCAGCATCATGTCCGTGTTGACGGTACGCGACTGGGCGTCCAGAAGGCCACGGAAGACGCCCGGGAACACCAGCACGTTGTTGATCTGGTTGGGGAAGTCGGAGCGGCCGGTGGCGACAACTGCCGCCGTCTGACGGGCGATTGCCGGGTCGACCTCGGGGTCGGGGTTCGCGAGCGCGAACACGATGGACTTCTCCGCCATCGAGGCCACGTCGGCGCCGTCGATCACGTTCGGGGCCGAGACACCGATGAACACGTCGGCGCCGCGTACGGCCTCCTTCAACGTGCCCGTGAGACCTTCGAGGTTGGTGTTGTCGGCGATCCAGCGCAGCGGCGAGTCCGCGGCGGCGTCGACGAGGTCGGCGCGGTCCGCGTGCACGACCCCGTGGATGTCGGCGACGACGGCGTGCTTCACACCCGCGGCGATCAGCAGCTTGAGGATGGCCGTACCGGCCGCTCCCGCGCCCGACATGACGACCCGGATGTCGCCGATCGCCTTGCCCGCGACGCGAAGTGCGTTGGTCAGGGCGGCGAGGACGACGATGGCCGTGCCGTGCTGGTCGTCGTGGAAGACGGGGATGTCGAGGGCCTCGCGCAGCCGGGCCTCGATCTCGAAGCAGCGCGGCGCGGAGATGTCCTCCAGGTTGATGCCCGCGAAGCCGGGGGCGATCGCCTTGACGATCTCGACGATCGCGTCGGTGTCCTGGGTGTCCAGGCACAGCGGCCAGGCGTCGATGCCGGCGAACCGCTTGAAGAGGGCCGCCTTGCCCTCCATGACGGGCAGCGCGGCCATCGGGCCGATGTTGCCGAGGCCCAGCACCGCGGAGCCGTCCGTCACGACCGCAACGGAATTGCGCTTGATGGTGAGGCGGCGGGCGTCCTCGGGGTTCTCGGCGATCGCCATGCACACCCGGGCCACACCCGGGGTGTAGATCATGGAGAGGTCGTCACGGTTGCGGATCGGGTGCTTGGACTGCATCTCGATCTTGCCGCCGAGGTGCATGAGGAACGTACGGTCGGAGACCTTGCCGAGGGTCACGCCCTCGATGTGCCGGAGCTGCTCGACGATCTCGTCGGCGTGTGCGGTGGAGGTCGCCGCGATGGTGACGTCGATCCGGAGCTTCTCGTGGCCGGACGCGGTCACGTCGAGGCCGGTCACCGAGCCTCCGTGGGACTCGACGGCCGTGGTGAGCTGGGAGACCGCGGTTCCGCTCGCGGGCACCTCCAGCCGGACCGTCATCGAGTAGGAGACGCTGGGCGCCGTTGCCATGGCCGACTTCCTCTGCTTTCACCGAGTCACTGCTTGTGCCGTCCGATCGTCGCACCTACCCCTGAGTACGCGGTAGTCGCCCCGGATTGCGGACGTTTTGTTCACCGGAGGCCGCGTCTTCGGAAAGCCGGTTCCACTCTACGAGAGAGGGATCCGCCCGGTGAGAGCGGTCCGGGTGACGAAAGAGGCCCACGTCACGGGGTGACGTGGGCCTCTTCAGGTCCTTCGGTGAAGGACGACGGTCAATGACACCGACCCGCCATGCTCGCCTCGCGGCAAGTGGTCGCTCGTAGCGACGAAGGTTGGGCCCGGGGGCTTGGATCGGGCCGGTGTCACGTCAAAGGTAACAAAGGATTCCCGTAGAGCAATTCCCGTCCCGGGAGTTCTTTTCGGCCGGGACGGGAAGCGGGGCCGACGGGAGCGGGTGCCCGTGCTCCGGGCGGGTGGCGCGGAGCACGTCAGTCCCGCAGGAGGTCGGGGACCCCGTTCGCGTCGGGTACGTCGCGGTCGCTGGAGACGACGGTGAGCTGCTGCGTGGCCCGGGTCAGGGCGACGTACAGGACACGCAGTCCGGCGGGCGACTCGTCGGCGATCTCCGCGGGCGACACGACCACCGTCGCGTCGTACTCCAGGCCCTTGGCCTCCAGGCTTCCCAGGGCCACCACGCGGTCCCCGAGCCCGGCGAGCCAGCGGGCGGCCTCCTCGCGCCGGTTCATGGCGACGACGACGCCCACGGTGCCGTCGACCCGGTCGAGGAGATGGGCGGCCTCGGCGCGCACGGTCCGCGCGAGGGAGTCCCGCACGACGGCGAACCGGGGCTCGACGCCCGTGGACCGCACGGCGGACGGCGACTCGGAGCCCGGCATGGCGAGGGCGAGGACCTTGGAGGCCAGCTCGGCGATCTCCGCCGGGTTGCGGTAGTTGACGGTGAGCGTGAAGCGGCGCCGGGGGCGGGTGCCGAGCGCCTCGTCCCGGGCCTCCGCCGCCTCGTCGGGGTCGGACCACGAGGACTGGGCGGGGTCGCCCACGACCGTCCAGGTGGCGTGGCGGCCGCGCCGGCCGACCATCCGCCACTGCATGGGCGTGAGGTCCTGCGCCTCGTCGACGATGACGTGCGCGTACTCGGTCCGCTCCTGGGCCAGCCGCTCGGCGCGCTCGCGCTGTGTCTCCTCGCGATGGGGCATGAGCTCCTCGAGACCGGTGAGGTGGTCCAGCGGGTCCGGATCGCGGCGCTTCCTGGGCCGGGCGGGTGCCCCGACGATCGCCTCCAGCTCGTCGAGCATCGCCACGTCGTGCACGGAGAACCCGTCCCGCTTGAGCGAGCGGGCCACCCGGCGGACCTCACCGGGGTTGAGGATCCGGCGCGCCCAGCGCCCGAGGCGCCGTTCGTCGGCCATGGCCGCCAGCACCCCGCGCGGGGTCAGTTCCGGCCACCAGGCGTCCAGGAACGCCAGGAAGCTGTCCTCGGAGGTGACGTCCTCGTCGAACGAGGACCGCAGCTCGGCGGACAGCTCCGGGTCCGAGTGCCGGGTGCCGGCGCCCGACTTCGCCCACAGCGCGTCCAGCAGCAGCCTGCGGGCACGCGGACGCAGCAGGTTGACCGGCGCGGTCCCGCCGAGCGCGTTGTTCTTGATGCGGTCCAGCTCGGCGGACTCCAGCTCCAGCCTGCGTCCGAAGGCGACGACCCGCAGCCGGGTGGGAGGACCCGCGGGGACCGCGTCCGGCTCCCCGAGGGCGAGCTGGCCGGAATGCCCCCCGGCCGCACCGGCCGGGGCCTCCAGCGCCCCGCGCGCCGCCTTCCGCAGCACCCTCAGCATCCGGTACGAACCCTTGGCGCGGGCCACCGCCGGGGAGTCGTACAGCGTGGCGCCCACGCCGTCGACGAGCGAGCCGATCGCGCGGATCGCGACCTGCCCCTCCTCGCCGAGCGAGGGCAGCACGCCCTCGGTGTAGGCGACGAGCAGCGGGGTCGGCGAGACGATCAGGATGCCGCCCGCGTACCGGCGGCGGTCCTGGTAGAGGAGGTAGGCGGCCCGGTGCAGGGCCACCGCGGTCTTGCCGGTGCCGGGTCCGCCCTCGACATAGGTCACGGACGCGGCGGGCGCGCGGATCACCATGTCCTGCTCGGCCTGGATGGACGCCACGATGTCGCGCATGGTGTGGCTGCGGGCCTGCCCGAGCGCGGCCATGAGCGCACCGTCGCCGATGACGGGCAGCTCACGGCCGTCGAGGGAGGCCTTCACCTGCGGGCGCATCAGGTCGTCCTCGACCCCGAGGACCCTGCGGCCCTTGGAGCGGATGACCCGGCGGCGTACGACCCGGCCGGGGTCGACCGGGGTGGAGCGGTAGAACGGGGCCGCGGCGGGCGCCCGCCAGTCGATCACCAGCGGCGCGTACTCGGCGTCCAGGACGCCGATACGGCCGATGTGGAGCGTCTCCGCGATGTCGGCGGTGTTGTCCTCGCGGACCGCGCCGTCGGCGGGTTCCACGGCGGTGTAGGCGCCGTCGGGCCCCTTCACGCCGTCCTTCCCGAGGAGCAGGTCGATCCGGCCGAAGAGGAAGTCCTCGAACTCGTTGTTGAGACGGTTGAGGTGGATTCCCGCGCGGAACACCTGGGCGTCGCGCTCGGCGAGCGCCCCCGGTGTGCCGACGTGACCGCGCTGGGCGGCGTCGTGCATGAGGAACTCGGCCTCGTGGATCTTCTCCTCGAGGCGCCGGTAGACCCGGTCCAGATGTTCCTGTTCGACAGCGATCTCAAGGTCCCGTACGGAGTCGTCCTTGACGGAGTCATTCTGTACGGATGTACGGACCGAGCCGAGCGCGGTTTCCTGCTGAGCCTGAGCGGCCACCGGGCGCCCCCTTCTGACGTGCTGGGCAGCCGTCAACCGTACGCGAAGGGAGGCCCGCCGGGCTACGTCCGCGCCCGGAGTCCGCTCACGCCTTCACCTCGACGAGGCGCTTCCCGCTGAAGGTCATGACCTCGAAGTGGTCGATCTGGTTCGGCTCGAAGGCCGCGCCGCCGTGGACGTAGAGGGGCTCCTTGGCCTGCTCGGTCTTGGCGTTGGGCGTGCCGTAGCCCCACTCCGGGACCGACCAGGACGTGACCGTCTCGCGCTCGCCGTTCTTGCCGACGGCGATCAGGGAGCACTTCTCCGGGCCCGTGACGTTCTTGAGCTGGAGGACCGCGTGGGTGCCCCAGTCCTTCGGCTCGATCGCGACGACGGCGTTGACCTTGGTCTTCGGGTCCGTGGCCGACGACTTGTCGGTCATGACCTGGAAGGCGGCCCTGGCCGGGCTGGTCTCGTGCGCCTGCGGCGGGTTCGTGCCGGTGTCGCTGCCGCCGTTGACCGCCAGGACGGTCAGCGGGCCGCCGATGATCAGCGCGGCCGCGGCCGCCACCAAGTACAGGCCACGACGGCGCTTCTGGGCGCGGCGTGCCGAGACCTCGTCCACCAGCCGCTCCGCGAGCCGTGGGCTCGGGCGGGCCGAGAGGGACTCCGCGATGGCCGGACTGCCCTGCGAGGCGGGCAGGTCGGCGAGTGCCGCGAGCATCGGTTCCATGCCGGCGAGCTCGTCGAGCTGCTGGCCGCACCACTCGCAGGAGGCGAGATGCTCCTCGAAGGCCGTCGCCTCGACGTCGTCGAGGATGCCGAGCGCGTAGGCGCCGACAGTCTCGTGAATGTTGTCCCCGGACCCTTGCTGTCCTCGTGGACCTTGCATGGCTCCCGGACCACCTGTTCCGTAACCCCCGTACGTGTTCATGCCGTCACCCCCCGCTCCTCAAGCGCAAGCTTCATCGACCGCAGGGCGTAGAAAACCCGTGAGCGCACAGTGCCGCTGGGAATGCCGAGCGTTTCGGCCGCCTCATTGACGGTACGCCCTTTGAAGTATGTTTCGACCAATACTTCCCTGTGAGCAGGGGTCAGGTCGTCCAGCGCGTCCGACAGTGTCATCAGCCACAACGCCTTGTCGATCTCGTCCTCCGCGGGGATGACCTCCAGCGGCGACGGGTCGACCTCCTGCGGCCGGGCCTGCCGACTGCGGTGGCCGTCGATGACGATGCGTCGGGCGACCGTCACCAGCCAGGGGCGTACCGAACCGGTCGCTCGATTGAGCTGGCCGGCGTTCTTCCAGGCACGGATGAGTGTTTCCTGTACGACGTCCTCGGCGCGCTGCCGGTCTCCGGCCACCAGGCGCAGCACGTAGGCCAGCAGGGGCCCCGCGTGTTCCCGGTACAACGCACGCATCAGCTCCTCGTCGGGTTCGGTCGACGAGGACTGCTGAGACATGCGATGTCGGGCCCTTGGCCTGTGTTCATCAGCCACGGCTGAATCCTTGCGCACGCCTACCTCCGGTGTCCGGGGGTTCCCCCAGTCGGTCGCTCATCACCGGGTACGTGTGCCGGTACGCGAGTGTTCAAAGTGTTCAGGATTTTTTCTGGTGAAGATGTGTAGACAGCGAAAAGAATGCATACCGATCACCTCACGTCACTGGTGCATCACGGACGGGTGTGATCAGGCGCGGGCCAGAGCCGCCCGGCGCCGGTGCCGGGCCACTCGCTCCCGATTGCCGCACACCTCACTGGAGCACCAACGGCGGCGTCGGCCGCGCGAGGTGTCCAGATAGACGATCGGGCAGTTGTCACCTTCACACTGTCTCAGACTCGCACGCGCATCCGGGTCGGTGAGCAGATCGAGGGCGTCCCGGGCCACCAGGGAAAGAAGTTCACCACAGCGGGGCGGGGCATTCAGCCCCCGGCACAGCGAGCCGTCGGCGGCGCGGACGGCCCAGGGGGCGGGCGGAGCCGCGAGGGCAACGGCGTTGACGCGGGCGAGCGCGCCGTCCGCGGGTCGCCCGTCCAGCTCCCCGCGCACCAACTGGGCGATATGTCCGCGTAGTTCCTGGAAGCCGAGCAGCCACGAGGCGTCCACGGCGGCCAGCGCGGTGCCGGCGGGCACCAGCCCGGAGGCGACGACCCAGGCGCTCAACCGGGCGGCCGAGTCGAGGCGTTCGTCGGGATGGGTGGTCGCCGTCAGGTCCAGGCAGATCCGCCCGGAGTCGAACCGCAGCTCGTACGAGGCCGTGGCCATGCCCGATGCCATGCGCCTGTCACCGCCTTGGGGTCACCTGCCGTCGTACCCCTACAGTGCATCCCCCGGCGCCCCGCCGGAAGACTCGGCACCGGTCCCGTACCGGATGCCCGCCGGATGCTTACCGGGCGCGTGGCGCGGAGTGTCGTGGACGCCCGCGTATGCGCCCGCGATCCTCGGCCATGTCACCCGCCGCGGCCCGCCGGTTGACTGAGGGACATGACGGACGACAGCACGGAGCGGCGTGATGCCGCCGCAGGTGTACTGGGTGCGGCCACGGTCGCGACGGGCCTGATCGCGGGGGCCTTCTACGTCTTCGCCTGCGCGGTGATGCCGGCGCTGGCGCGCAGCGACGACCGCGTCTTCATCGAGGTGATGCGGAACATCGACGAGGTGATCCAGAACCCGGTCTTCCTCCTGGGCTTCCTGGGCGCCCTGGCACTGACGGCGGTCGCCGCCCGGCAGTCGCGCGGCACGCCGGACCGGTGGTGGGTACTGGCCGCGCTCGCCGCGTACACGCTCGCGTTCGTGGTCACCGTGACCGTCAACGTCCCGCTCAACAACGGCCTCGCGGACGCGGGCGACCCGGCGCGGATCGCCGATCCGGCCGCGGTGCGCGAACGGTTCGAGGACACCTGGGTGGCCTGGAACGTCGTACGGGCGGTGCTGTCGACGCTCGCGCTGGCCTGCCTCGCCCGTGCCCTGCTGCGGCACCGGCGGCCTCAGGCGTCGGCGTACTTGGCGTCCGCGGCCGGGTCGAGCGCGAGGCGGTAGCCCCGCTTGACGACCGTCTGGATCAGCTTGGGCGCGCCGAGTGCCGTACGCAGCCGGGCCATCGCCGTCTCCACGGCGTGCTCGTCGCGGCCGGATCCCGGCAGCGCGCGCAGCAGTTCGGCCCGCGCCACCACCCAGCCGGGCCGCCGCGCGAGGGCCCGCAGCAGCGACATCCCGGCGGGCGGGACGGGTCGCAGCGACCCGTCCACCAGCACGGCGTGCCCCCGGATCTCCACCTGGTGCCCGGCGATGGGCAACACCCGGGCCCGGCCGGGCAGTTCCTGGCAGAGGAGCTGTACGAGGGGCCCGAGCCGGAAGCGTTCGGGCTGAACGGTGTCGATGCCGAGGGCCTGCAACGGCAGCGCGGTGACCGGGCCGACGCAGGCGGGCAGGACGTCGTGGTGCAGCGTGGCGAGGAACTCCGCGCTCAGGCCACGCTCCTCGGCCCTGGACAGCAGGGAGGCCGCGGCGGGGGCACTGGTGAAGGTGATCGCGTCCAGGCCGCGGGTGAGGGCGGCGTCGAGCAGCCGGTCGACCGGGCCGATGTCCTCCGGCGGCATCCACCGGTACACGGGCACGAGGACGACCTCGGCACCGGCGGCCCGCAGCGACTCGACGAATCCGGGCAGCGGTTCCCCGTGCAGCTGTACGGCGATACGGCGGCCGTCCACCCCTTCTTCGAGCAGCCGGTCGAGCACCTCGGCCATCGACTCGGAGGACGGCGACCACTCCTCGGTCAGCCCCTGGGCCCGGACCGCGCCCTTCACCTTGGGTCCACGGGCGAGCAGTTCCACGCTCCGCAGCCGCTCCAGCAGTTCCTCGCCCAGACCCCAGCCGTCGGCGGCCTCGACCCAGCCACGGAATCCGATGGCGGTGGTGGCCACCACCACGTCCGGCGCGTTGTCGACCAACTCCTTCGTCGCGGTGAGCAGTTCGCCGTCGTCGGCGAGGGGCACGATCCGCAGGGCCGGAGCGTGCACGACGGTGGCCCCGCGCCGCTGGAGCAGCGCGCCCAGTTCGTCGGCCCGGCGCGCGGCGGTCACCCCCACGGTGAATCCGGAGAGTGGACCGTGCTCGGGTCGCTGCTGTTCGTCGTGCATGCGGTCTCGTCTCGCGCTCGTCGAGTCGTCGTACGGGTCTGTGCTGTTCGTACGTCGTGGCGGATCCGAGCCTGTCAACGGACCGTGACAGGCTCGGATCAAGGTGATGTCGGGCGTGTTACGTCACACCTCGGCGTAGCTGAGCTGGGTCTTCGCCTCTGCGGTGGCACTCGTCCGGGCCGGGGCGGCCGGGCGGCGAAGGTATACGACCCAGGTGACCGCGAAGGCCGCCGCGTAGAAGGCGAGGAACGTGACGAAGGCGCCGGTGCCGGATCCGGAGCCGAGGAACGACTGGCGGAAGGCGAGGTTGATGCCGACGCCGCCGAGCGCGCCCACCGCGCCGATGAGCCCCATGGCGGCACCGGAGAGCCGCCGTCCGTGGCGGGCGGCCTCCTCTCCTTCGAGCCCCGCTTCCAGGGCCTTCCGCTGGAAGATGCCGGGGATCATCTTGTACGTCGACCCGTTGCCGAGCCCGCTGAGCACGAAGAGCACCACGAACACCGAGACGAAGAGCGTCAGCGACTTCTCACTGCTGGCGAACACCAGGACCCCGGTCGCGGCGGCCATGGCCACGAAGTTCCACAGGGTGATCCTGGCGCCGCCGTAGCGGTCGGCGAGCCATCCGCCGACGGGCCGGATCAGCGAACCGAGCAGCGGGCCGATGAAGGTGAGGTAGGCGGCCTGGAGCGGTGTACGCCCGAACTGGACCTGGAGCACCTGCCCGAAGGCGAAGGCGTAGCCGATGAACGAGCCGAAGGTCCCGATGTAGAGGAACGCCATGATCCAGGTGTGCGCGTCCTTCGCGGCGTCCAGGGCGGCGCCGGTGTCGTTCTTCACGGTGGTGAGGTTGTCCATGAAGAGGCCGGCGAGGACGGCGGCCACGACGACGAGCGGGATGTAGATCCCGAGGAGCACCCGGGGCCCGCCGGTCGCCCCGATGACGGCGAGCGCCACGAGCTGGATGACGGGGACGCCGATGTTGCCGCCGCCCGCGTTGAGTCCGAGCGCCCAGCCTTTCTTCCGCAGCGGGAAGAAGGCGTTGATGTTGGTCATGCTCGAGGCGAAGTTGCCGCCGCCGACACCGGCCAGCAGACCCACCACGAGGAACGTGTTGAACGAGGTGCCCGGCTCCATCACGACGAACGCGGCGACGGTCGGCACGAGCAGCAGAGCCGCGGACACGATCGTCCAGTTCCGGCCGCCGAAGAGCGCGACGGCGAAGGTGTAGGGGACCCGCACCACCGCGCCGACCAGCGTCACCATCGAGGTGAGCAGGAACTTGTCGGCCGGGGTGAGCCCGTACTCGGGTCCCATGAACAGGACCAGCACCGACCACATGGTCCAGACGGAGAACCCGATGTGTTCGGACAGCACGGAGAAGAGCAGGTTGCGCCGGGCGACCTTCTCGCCCTTCTCCGCCCAGAAGACCTCGTCCTCCGGGTCCCACTCCTCGATCCAGCGACCGCCCCGCGCGGGGGCCGTACTCGTGGCTGGGGCAGTCATGTCACGCCTCCATTGGTTCTCCGGGCTTACTGGCCTGCTGTTTCCCGAAGGTAGGGAGGGCTCGTTTCCGCGCTGTGGCTGTGAGTGACCTGAAGGGAACGTTGCTCTCACCCGGCCCCGGACCCGACGGTGAGGACGGGCCGGGGACCGGGTGAGGTGCGCACGGCGGACTCGGCCACCGGACGGGTCCTACGGCGTGCTCGCTTGCCGGGCGAGGTGAGGGCGAGGCCGGTCTTCACGGCGGGCCACGGCGCGGCGAGTCACACGTTGGCCTTCCAACTCCCCACGGTCTTCACGGCGTTCGGGCCGGCGAAGGTGCGGGAGGGATAGGCGCGTCGGGGTTGGACCGGGGACTGCCGGGGTGGTGTGGCTACGGCTGCGGTGGTACGGATCCGGGCTGGGCGGCGTACGGGTTGGCGGGCCCGCCCGGGGCGGGGACGTGAGGCTGCTGGGCGTAGGGGCCGGGAGCCTGCGGAGGCTGACCGCCGTAGGGGGCCTGGCCCGGGTACGGGGCCCGCGGTGCCTGAGCCGGGTAGGGATCCTGGCCCGCGTGCGGGGCCTGGGGAGCTTGACCGGCGTACGGGGGCTGGGCGGCCTGCGGAGCCTGACCGACGTACGGGGGCTGGCCCGCGTAAGGGACCTGGCCCGGGTACGGGGCCTGCGGAGCCTGACCGGCGTGCGGGGCATAGGGGCCGTACGGGCCGGTGGGCCGGGCGGCGTACCCCGTCGCCGGCGGCAGATAGCGCACCCGCCCGCCCTCCTCCGTCACGGGCGCGAACCCGGCCGCCCCCAGCAACGCCGCGAACTTGGCGTTCCGCCTGCGCGTGACGACGAGACCGACGCCGAGGACGACCATCATCACGGCCCACAGGACGCCCGCCACCGTGAAAGCGACGGAGTCACCACCCGCCCGTACCGCGAGGACGACGCACCCGACGCTGAGACCGATCCCCGCGTACACCATCCGCTTCTCGGCGTTCTTGCCGGTGAGGTCGAAGTTGATGCGGGCCTTGAGGAGTTCCAGGGCGTCGGGGACGACGGGCGGCAACGAGACCCCGTCGCCGGCCTTCGGGTACTGCGCCCAGTTCTGCGCGGCACGTGCCTGAGCCTGCGGGCCGGGGTCGGGCACGATGAGCATCGTGAGCGCGTTGTTGCGGCCGGCGCCCTGACGCACGTCCGCGTACTCGTAGCCGAACTGCTGCGCGATGAAGGCGAGTCGGGCCAGTTTCTTCACGGAGGCCATGGGGCTCGTGAGCTGTACCGCCTGGCCCTGAGCCATCAACCGGAACATCTTCCGGATCTGCCGTCTACTCACGTGACCCCCGACTCCCCACCGGCCCCACCCGTTCACACCAGCAACGGCCCCACCTTTTCACGCACGACATCTCCGCAGAACAGTCGGGCATTTCCGTTTACCGGCGCTTGACTCGACCTTGCCGGGTCCGTGGACTGCCGGGTTCAGCGGTTGATGGACTGGATCTCCTGCACGACGACGTCCTGGTCGGCCCCGAAGGTGCCCTCCGGCAGGTCCTGCGCCTGGGTCACTCCGGTGCCCGTCCAGTGGATCTTCCAGGTGATGGTGGCCCTCAGCTTGTACGAACCGTCGCCCGACGAACGCAGGTACTTCACCCCGCAGGGCGGCGTCTCCCCGGCCTTGCCCTTCGCGTACGCCTCGCCGATGCGGTCGCCCGTGATCTCGCAGACCCCCGAGGCGGGATACGTCTGCGCGTCCGCCGTACCGGGCTCGATCTTCAGCGAAATCGGCTCCGCCGTCGTCGTGGCGGTCACGTTCAGCAGCGGCACCGACGCGGTCACCGACACCGGCTTGAACTCCGCCGTGTCCAGCCACGCCCACGTCGGAAGATTCACCTTCGTCGTCCCCGCCGGAGCCAGGTCCACCTTCGTCGACGGCACCCGTATCTCCGCGTAGGCGAGCTGCGCCAGCATCTCCGGCGTGATCGCCTCCGGAATGTCCGCCGGAGGAGCCTCGCCCTTGTCCACCCAGAAGATGTCCTTGGTGCATTTCAGCGCACCGGGGTCGCCCTCACGGCCCGGCGTGACGTACGAGTCCCACCAGTAGCCCTGGTCGGCCTTGTCCTTGTTGAAATCCTTGGCCAAGCCACCGTTGACGTACTTGTCACGCTGCGTCTGGTCCCAGTCGGAACCGGTGGACTCGGCGTTCCAGATGGGCTCCAGGTACTTCTGCAGCTCGTCCGGCGTGTACTTCGGAGCGTAATAGCAGGCGGGCGGGGTCCAGTTACCGGACGAGGAGGTCACCGGACCGGAAGAACCACCCGACCCGTTCTTCGAACGATCGAACACAACGGCACCGGCTGTGGCAGAGAGGTTGCCCTTTCCGTCACTGTCACCGGACGCGTGCGTACCGCCAGGCTTCTGGCTGCCGTTACCGAAGTCGTCGTCGGCGGCGGCAGAGTTGGCGTTGACCAAGAGAAGTATCGCAATCGCGGAGCCGCTCACAGCCCCGCGCCATTTCACGGCTGACATTTGCCGCTCCCCCTCTCCGAGAGCATGTCCTGCGTCACCCAGACGCCGTCCGAATTCCGCTTCAACGTCGTGTTGTAAAAGATGTAGCTGTTCTTCGTGACGGAAGTCTTGTCGACCTTTCCGGTCTTGACGAACTTGTTGTACGCCTTGCCCTGATCCTCGCAGTATGTGAGCGCCGCCGATCCGTCACCAAGAAGGGTCACCGTCTCGCTGTAGAAACGATAGGTACCGGTGGTGCGAGCCTTGTGGTCCACAAATCGCTGCACGTACTTCTGCGTCGCCGCCGCGAGCTCCTCCGCCGAGTAGAAGCGATATGCGGGGTCGAGCGGGTCTTGATTGGCGATGGCCTGGTCCGTGGCCTTGATGAACAGTTCACCGTCAGCCAGAACGGCATCCTTGTCCTTGTTGCCGGTTTTGCGCCACTCGAAGGTGTAGTGAAGGTCGGCAGGCAACGCGATCTTCGGTCGGCCCGTCGGCTGAGGGGCGCTGGTGCTGGGTGAGGCCGAAGCCTTGTCACCGGTGTCCGCACCGGCGATCTTGTCGTTGGCCTTCGGTTTGTCACCACCCCCACCGCACGCGGACAAAAGCAGCACGGCTGACGCTCCGACAGCGGCTGTGGCAAGCAGGCGGGAACGGCGGTTCACGGCAGACTCCTGTGCGGCATGGGGTTCGGAAGGGCACCAACACGCTAGCGGGGGCCTGTGCGACAACACCACAGCGAATGGTGCCAAGCGAGTAACAGCCGTTGCCCATAGAGGCCGATAGCATGCCCAACTGGCCGCCCGGAGGCTTCGATTCAGCGGCAGCCGCCAGAAGCACGGTTCACCCAGTTGCTCTCCGCAAAGCCCTCGGCCTCCGTCACGGCACCCGGGGGCAGGCCGGACGCAGCGGGTTGTCGAAGGAGGCCAGAGCCGCGATCCGGCGAAGGATCGCACGGTACTGCTCACTCCGGCCGACAGCGGCCGTGCTCAGCGTGAACACGGCCAGCCGCCTGCAGTCCGGATGCGGCAGGTGAGCACGGAACTGGGCCAAGGGCATCCGAGGGATTCCGCTCACGGCCCCGGGAGTGTGAACGGTCTCGCTGAACGTGACCGGCCCGCACGGGAGTTCGGCGAACTCGATGCACGCCTGCGGATCCAGCCCGCTCACCGCACGCGCTGCCGTCACGGCTCGTGGTGACACAGCCGTTGCCCGCCAGGAGACGGTGAAGAACGACAACAGCGGCCGGCCACAGCTCGCCGCCCCCGCATCGACGTCGTCGCGGTGCAGTCCGATGGAGCAATGGACGGTTCCCGCCTCCGCCAGAGCGCCGAGCAGTTGCTGCCCCTGAGCGAACTGGGCGATGAACCGCTGTCGTACCACCCCGTCAAGAGCCGCATCGAGAATCGGCGCGAGTGCGGTACGCAGATCATCCGCGGCCCGGGAGCCCGGTACGGGCAGCAACGCGTCGAGAGGCACCGCGGTGAAGCCCGCGGGTTCCGCGAACCAGATATCGGCGTCGGGGTCTTCGGCCGAGTCGGCGACGGTGAAACGGTGGGGCGTGGTCATCGGATCCTGCCGGGTACGAGTCAGTGAGGGTTCGAGTGCGGGCGCACCGCGTCGGGGACGTGGGCGCCGGAACGGCGGGCCCGTTCGAGGGCGGCGGGGCTCGCGTTCCAGTCGGTCGGCTCGATGCCCCGGCGGCCCGTGGCCGTGCGCTGATAGAGCAGGTGCAGTCTCTTGGGGGCCTCGCCTTTCCGCCTGGAGGCCGCGATGACGGCGATGAAGCGGGGGTCACCGGCGAACCAGAGCGGCTCGATCTCGGCCTTCAGCTCCGGTTTCGTACGGGCGGTACCGAACCGTCGCATCCACCAGAAGGTCCGCATACCAGAAAGAAACAACAGGGGAATCCGCTCCCCCGGCTCCTCAGGATTGGGCAACTCCAGCCACATCTCGTCCTCTTGAACCATCGGATGCCGGTTCCGACCCCGGGGGACATCGGTGAGGAGTTGCCAGGGGTACTGCCAGAGGACGCGCTGGATGTAGATGGAGGGACGGATGTAGGCGAGTTGGAGGACGGCTCGGAAAGCCGCATAGCCCAGGATGGGGATGAAGAGCGGGGTAAAGCCTGGCGAGAGAAAGACCACCAGGACAGCCAACGAGCCGATCCAAACAGCGATCCAGCCCACCAGGCGCAGAACGATCAAGATGGAGTGCTGAACGAAGGCTCTTCTGGTCGGGGGGTGATCCCATGCTGTCGGGTACTCGGTCGGAGCCATGAGGCGCCTTCTCTCTGCTCGGAAATCAGAAGACATGACGGGCGATGTCGACAAGTCCTCCGACGTCGAGGCCAAGCCTGGCGCCGTCGATACTCGCCACTGAGCCGTCCTTGATCCCATCGTCGTCGGTGTCCACGGCGGTCATGGCGAGACCAAAGCCTGCGGTACCGACGCCCACCGAAGCCGAGGTGACCTCAATCCCTTTCGTGATCTGCGCTGCCCTGGCGCCGCGAACCGTAAAGCCGAGCAGAGCATTGTCCAGGCTCGAAATGGATTTCGCGTGTTCCATGGTGCCGCCCCCGAATCGGATGGCTCGTTGACCGAGCGAGAGGGCATCACCCGTCTCGCTCGCGGCCCGAATTCCAACCGCAGCACCTTTGCCCACCGCGGCAATGCCGGGAACCATGCCAAGAGCGTCACCCCCGACAGTCACGAGGTTGCTCCAGAAGTCAGTGTCGAGCTCTCCCTTGGCGAAGCCGTCTCTCAACGACGCCCACACCGTGGGGTGCTCAGAGATTCGGATGGTCAAGGCCGTCGCACTCAAAGCCGAAGCAACCAGCAGCAACACCGCAGCCAATGTCCCACCCGACACGACGAACAACGCGACCAAGCCGATCACAGCCCCCAAAGTGCTCAAGATGTCCGGCAAGTTCTCGGTGACCCAGTCCAGTGCCGAGTCGAACCAGCCCGGTTCATGGGGCGTCAGCTTCTTCGTGGCGTCGCGGATCTTGCCGGCTCGAAGACGGGCCCGGTGCTCGTGTTCCTCGGCGAGTTCGCGCGCCTTGCCGCGGACTCGGCGCAGCACGTCCTCGGCGTCGTCCACCGCCGATTCCGCCTTGGTCAGTGCCTTCCGTGCCTCGTCGTGCGCGGTGCCCTTCCCCTCCAGGTCGGGGCTGCCGCCCGCCTTCGTGGCGTGGCCCTTCGCCCGGTCCACGGCGGCCTGGGCTTCCTTCGCCTCCTGTTCCAGCCGCTTCGCCCGCCGCTGGAAGTCGTCGAGTTCGCCTTCCCAGCGGTCGAGTTGTCGGGCCGCCTTGCGAATGGAGTGCGCCGCGTTCTTCAGGTTCAGGGGAAGCGGTCCGCCGTCCAGTTGCTCGCGGAAGGCGACGGCCGCGTCACCCTTCCAATAGCTGCCGTCCATCAGCTTGGTGACGAGTCCATGCGTCTCTTCGAGGACCTTCGCGCACCCGGTGAGCTTCTTACGGAGGCCACTCACGGTCTCCGTACTGCCCGGCACCGGATCGAACCCGAGATGCGGATGGTCGGGGTTGGGGATACGCGGGGCCGACTTGAGTCCCTGCGGCTTGTCACGGTCAGCGAGGGACCGCGGGTCCATCGCCGCGCCCGTGTCCTCGGGCTCGTAGGTCACCTCGTACCCCCGCCCCCGCCGTTCCCGGCCTTCTTCAGAGCTTGCTCCAGGGCTTTGTCCACCTCGCGGTAGCTGTCCCTGCTCTTCCCGATGATCTCGGCCAGGTCCTCGGTCTGCTTCCCGATCTGGTCGGCTCCGTACTTCCAGCTGTCCTGGAACTCCTCGCAGGCACAGTCGAGGTCGTCCGTTCCCAGACCGGTGACCGTGGCGTCCTCCAACGCTCTGCGCAGACCCTGCAACGACTCGGTCGATTTCCGGAGCATCCTCATGAAGTGCGACAGCTCATCGCCGTCGACGGCAAGCCGTTCCGCCATGCCCTCTGCTCGTTCCGGATCTCAGGGAGTCCGGGGGCCGGACTCAGCGGTTGACGGACTGGATCTCCTGCACGACGACCTCCTGGCCGGCGCCGAACCTGCCGTCCGGCAGGCTCCGTGGCGCGGGTATGCCGGTGCCCGTCCAGTGGATCCGCCAGGTGAGGGTGGCCTGCAACCGGTACGAGCCGTCGCCCGAGGAACGCAGGTACCGCAGCCCGCAAGAAGGCGTCTTCTCGGCCTTGCCCCTGGCGTACGCCTCGCCGATGCGGTCGCCCGTGATCTCGCAGACACCCGAGGCGGGATACGTCTGCGCGTCCGCCGTACCGGGCTCGATCCTGAGGGAGACCGGCTCGGCCGTCGTCGTGGCGGTCACGTTCAGCAGGGGCACCGACGCGGTCACCGACACCGGCTCGAACTCCGCCGTGTCCAGCCACGCCCACGTCGGAAGATTCACCTTCGTCGTCCCCGCCGGAGCCAGGTCCACCCTCGTCGACGGCACGCGCATCTCCGCGTAGGCGAGCCGCGCCAGCGTCTCCGGCGTGATCGCCTCCGGAATGCCCGCCGGGGGAGCCTCGCCCTTGTCCACCCAGAAGGTGTCCTCCGTGCATGTGGAGGCGGTGGGGTCGCCCTCGCGGCCCGGCGTGACGTACGAGTCCCACCAGTAGCCCTGGTCGGCCTTGGCCTTGTTGAAGTCCTTGTAGGGATGCCCGTTCACGTACGTGTCGCGCTGTTTCGCGTCCCACTGATACCCCGTCGATTCGACCGCCCAGATCGACTCCTTGTACTTCCGCATCTGAGCCGGGGTGTACTTCGGGGCGTAATAGCAGGCGGGCGGAGCCCAGTTGCCCGACGAAGGGGTCACCGGGCCGGAGGAATCACCCGACCCGTTCCTCGACCGGTCGAACACAACAGCCCCGACGGCAGCGGACAACGTGCCATCATCCGTGGCATATCCGCGCGGATTCGGTGTGGTGCTCTCGCTGCCCTCGTCGCCACGGCCACCGGCGTACGCGGCTTGGGGGCCGAACGCCGCAAGGCAGAGGACAACCGTGAGCGTTGCCGAACCGAGCAAGCACTTCATGGCTGGCACTGGGCGGCGCCTCGCTTCGAGATGACCTTGATGGTCTGCCAGACGCCGTCCGGGGTCTCGACCAGCTTGGTGTTGTACAGCACGTAGCTGTCCGCCGAGGTCGGTGTCTTCTCAGCCTTGTTCGTCTTCCGGTTCTTGAGAAAGGACTTGCTCTCGTCCGAGCAGTAGACGACAGCCGCACTGCCATTGGAACGAAAACTGACCTGGCGGTCGAAATAGCGAGTGGTCCCAGTCCACGAACGACCGTCGTCCAGGTAACCCTTGATGAACATCCTCGCGCTGCCCAAGGCGCCTTCCGCGCTGTAGAAACCGAGGGCCTCGGTATTCACCGTTCCCTGGAAGATCGCATCGTCAATGGAGTTGATGCGCTGGGCGTTGTCCGCCAGTACCGCGTCCTTCCTGGCATCCCCGGTCTTCTGGCCCTCGAACACGTTTCGCGCGTCGGAAGGGAACGTGACTGTGGGCCGTCCCCCAGAGGCCGATGCACTCCCGCCCGCAGAAGCCGACACCGCACCCCCCGCCCCCGCGATCTCGCCAGGCCCCCTCGGCTCCTCGTCGCCCCCGCCGCAGGCGGTCAGGAGGAGCAGTGCGGCTGTCGCTCCGGCGGCGGCCGTGGGGAACGGGCGGGGGCGGCTGGTCACGGAGGCTCCTGGCGGCGTGGGGGGGGGAGGCAGCGGCACGTCACGCTAGCGGGGCCCTCGCGGCGGCATCAGGACGAAGGGTGCCGAGCAGGTGGATATAGAGGTTCATAGCATGACCAAACGGCCACCTGGAAACCTTCGATTGAGTGACATCGCGGGATGAACGCGACGGAGGTGCCCCGGCAGATCGGCGCGGCAAATCGGTGCGGCAGATCGGTGCGGCAGATCGGCGCGGTGAATCGCCGGATCGCCGGGGCACCCCCGTCGTGCGGCCGCCGTCCATGCCTCGGCCCCACGGCGTCCTCCCAAAAGCCGTCGCTAAGCCTTGGTCCGGCGCCCCCGGGACGTCGAACGACCCTTGGTCTTAGGGCTCTTGGGCTTGCGGATCTCGGACTTCCGGACCTTGGACTTACGACCCTTGGCTCCGTTCGGCCAGAGGCGCGGGCTTCGTTTGGCCGCGATGTCCTCGATCCAGCCGAGGGCCAGGATGGTCAGGCCTATCAGCGGCCACACCAGGACGAGCATCCACAGGGTGTAGGTGGCGTCGAGGGCCGCCGTCGCCCCGTCGTTCTCCATGAAGGGGAGGTTGTAGAGCTGGTCGAGGACCGGGACCGTGGCCATGATGAGCATGTTGTGCCACAGGTAGATCGTGACCGCGCGGTTGTTGGACAGCGTCACCAGCTTGTCCAACCGGGCGAGGCGGCCCGGCAGTTCCTGCCAGGAGGGGCTGTACTGGAGCAGGATCACCACGAAGCCGAAGGACCACAGCGCGTCGGCCAGCGGGATGTCGTTCAAGTCCCAGCCGTCGGGGCCCAGATGACCCGAGGCCCACCACAGGCCGAAGGCCATCGTCAGGGCCGAGCATGAGATGGCGATGTAGCGCGGGACCTTCACGAGCATGCCCTCGTGGTGGGCGAAGCCCAGGATCCAGCAGCCGCCGTAGACGGCGAAGTCGGTGACGGCGTTGCCGGTCTCACCGGGGATGGTGACCAGCCCGGTGCCGACCACCGCCGTCAGGGCGAGGGGAGCCAGCACGGTCACCCACGGAGCACGGCGGAACGCCCACAGCATGAGCGGGGACGCGACCACGAACCACAGGTACGCACGCAGGTACCAGAGCACACCCGCGCTCTGGACCGCCCAACTGTCCTCCAGCAGACCCGACTTGGAACCGACGCTCCAGGGGAACGGCGGGGCGCCGACCGGGACGATGTAGTTGAGCAGGTCGACCAGGCCCCATGTGCCGCCGTGGTCGGGGTCGTGCCAGGGGTTCCAGCCGCCCGCGAACATCATGGCCAGCGCCACCGCGCCGAAGGCCCAGAACGGGGGCAGCAGACGCCGTACGCGTCCCCTGATCACGCCCAGCGGAGGCCGGCTCAGCGAGCGGGCCATCAGGGAGCCGGCCAGCGCGAACATCACGCCCATGGAGGGGAAGACGACCGTCAGCCAGCCCCAGCCCATCAGGTGGTACACGACCACGCGGACCAGCGCCATGGAGCGGAGCAGGTCCAGATAGCGGTCGCGGCCGGGGCGGCTCGGAGCCGGCTTCCGACCCGGATCCGCCCCTTCGGCGGTCTCGGAAAGCGGGCTCGTCCCGGAAAGCGGGCTCGTCCCGGGAAGCGGGCTCGTCCCGGACAGTTGTCCCGGGTCGGACAGGGATCCCGTCCCGGACGACGGTGCCGGGTCCGTACCCGTCTGCGGCTGCGGCTGCGGGCGCAGCCAGTCGTCCGCGGGCGCTCCCGGGTACGTACGCGGACGCGGGACCGCCGGCTTCGGCGTGCCCAGCGGCGGCGTCGCCCCCGCCGGGTACTCGTGCGTGGTCATCCGACCGGCCTCCGTTCGTTCCCGCTGTCCGACGCCCGCTGCTGCGGGACGGATCCCGGTGCCGCCCCCACGACGCCGGTGCGGCGCAGCTTCTGCCAGCGCAGCCGGCCGCCGGTGAGGGCGGTGATCCAGGACTGCAGCAGGACGACGTACATCAACTGCCGGTAGAGGACCTGCTGAAGGGGCAGCGAGATCAGATGGGTCATGCGTTCCTTGTCCAGGCGGAACGCGTACGCCGCGCACACCGCCTGGATGGCGAGGACACCGAGCCAGGCGACGATCGTCTTCTGGGTCGGGCCGAAGACGACGCCGTACAGCAGGAAGACGTCGATCAGGGGCGCGAGGAGCGGGGCCAGGACCATGAAGAGGGAGACCAGGGGCAGGCCGACCCGGCCGAAGCGGCCCGACGGGCCCCGTTCGACCAGGGCGCGGCGGTGCTTCCAGATCGCCTGCATGGTGCCGTAGCACCAGCGGTAGCGCTGGGACCACAGCTGCTGGACGGACTCCGGGGCCTCGGTCCAGGCGCGCGCGTTCTCCGTGTAGACGACCCGCCAGCCGTCGCGGTGCAGAGCCATCGTGATGTCGGTGTCCTCGGCGAGCGTGTCGTCGCTCATGCCGCCGACGCGCTCGAGCGCGCTGCGGCGGAAGGCTCCGACGGCGCCGGGGATGGTCGGCATGCAGCGCAGCAGGTCGTACATGCGGCGGTCGAGGTTGAAGCCCATCACGTACTCGATGTGCTGCCAGGCGCCGATGAGGGAGTCCCGGTTGCCGACCTTGGCGTTGCCCGCGACCGCGCCGACCTCGGGGTCGGCGAAGGGCTGGACGAGTTCGCGGACGGTCGCCGGCTCGAAGACCGTGTCGCCGTCCATCATCACGACGATGTCGTGGGAGGCGTTCGCCAGGCCCCGGTTGAGGGCCGCGGGCTTGCCGGCGTTGTCCTGGCGTACGACGCGTACGTTCGGCACGTACATGTCCTCGACGATGCGGGCGGTGCCGTCGGCCGATCCGTCGTCGATGACGATGATCTCGATGGGATGCTCGCTCGCCATGAGGGAGGTCACGGTGTTCTCGATGCACTTGGCCTCGTTGTACGCCGGGACGAGCACCGTCACCGGTTCGGTGACCGGCGCCGCGCCCCAGCGGAAGTCCTTGCGGCGGACCCGGCGGGCGTGCAGCGCGGAGAGCAGGAGCATCATCCCGAAGCGGGTGAAGACCAGCACGCCGATGACCGCGACGCCGACGACCAGGATGTCGGTGGTCTTCTCCGAGGCCTGCACCAGGAAGATCCAGGCCTTGCCCTTCCACAGGTCGAGTCCGGTCACCGGGGTGTTCGCGCTCGGCGCGTCGAGTGCCTCGGTGAGGTTCTGGAACTCGTAGCCCTGCCGCTGGAGCCGGGGCAGGAACTCGGCCAGTGCCTGCACGGTCTGATGGCGGTCGCCGCCCGAGTCGTGCATGAGGACGATGGCGCCCTTGCCGCCCTTGGGCGTGGCCCGCCGGATGATCTCGTCGACGCCCGGCTTCCGCCAGTCCTCGCTGTCGGTGTTGTTGACGACGGTGATGTAGCCGCGGGTTCCGACGTACTGCGTCACCGGCCAGGACTTGTCGTCCATGGCGTCGGCGAACGAGGAGTACGGCGGGCGGAACAGGGAGCTGCGGATGCCCGCCGCGCCCTCCAGCGCCAGCTGGTTCTGCGACAGTTCCCAGTCGATACGGCTCTTGGACTGGTACGACAGGTCGGGGTGGCTGAAGGTGTGCAGGCCGACCTCGTGGCCCTCCTTCACCATCCGTTCGATGAGCCCCGGGTGGCGCGAGGCCATGGTGCCGGTGACGAAGAAGACCGCGTGGGCGTGGTTCGCCTTGAGGACGTCCAGGACCTTGGGGGTCCAGACCGGGTCCGGGCCGTCGTCGAAGGTGAGGACGAGACGGTGGTCCGGGACGCCGAGGCTGGTCGTGCGTCCGCCGCGGGTGTCGATGACCGGGCCGCCGTCGAGGATCTTCTGCGGCACCTTGTCCGTGGCCGCCTCGGGCCGGACGCGGTGGTCCGCGAGGATCTCGCTGTGCACGTAGCCGCGCAGCATCAGCATGCCCATCATCGCGAGCAGGATGACGACGGGCAGCAGGAAGCGCAGGGGAAGGCGGCGGCGCCGGACGTCGCGGGCACGGCGCGGGGCGGTGCCGGGGCCATGACGCGGCGTGCTGGGCGCGGGGCCGTGACGGCTGGTGCGGGGCATCAGAGGAGGTTCTCCGGGAGCGAGGAGGAGAGGGAGTACGGGGAACTGAGGGGGCGGCCCGGCCGCCCGGACGCCGCGGACGGGTCCTCTACGAGCGCCGCCACCGCGCCGGTCGCGGTGGCGGAAGCGTGTTCCCGCACGGCGGGCGCGCGCCGGCGAAGGTCGCTCATTCGGTGCCGGTCCCCGCTCCGGTGGAGCCCGTGGTGCCCGTGCTCTCCGTGGGAGCGGCCGTGCTGCCGGGAGTGGTCGCCGGGGCGGAGGCCGTGGGCTGGCCGTCCGCGGAGGAGGTCGGTTCGGGGTCGGGGTCCGGGTCCTTGGTGGTGACGCCCGGATTCGGCTTCTTGGTCGGCGACGTGCTGGGCTTGGGGTCGCCGGAGGCGGTGGCGGTGGCCTCGGCGGAGGCGCCGGCCGTGGCGGTCGAGCCGGGTGAGGGCGTCGTTCCGTCGGCGGCCGTGGCCACCGCTCCGGGCGCGGCGGCGGCGCCCGTGCCGGAGGGTTTCACCGACCGCGCGGGCAGCGGCGAGGTCTCGACCTGGCCGGCGGGGGTGTCCTCCTCCTGGCCCGGAACCGGGAGCCAGGGTGCGTTGGAGTTGCCCGACAGGAGCGTGGCGACGATCACGACGGCGTAGACCGCGCAGGCCGCGGCGACGAGCATGCCGAGGCGGCGGAAGCGGCGGCTGCGGCGGCCGGACTCGTCGACGAAGACGGGGCCGTCGGAGACGTCGGCGGCCGCCGGGGCGTCCTTGCCCGGCACGCCGTCCGCCCTGCTCGCGCCGTCGAGCTGGATGGTGATCTCGTGCCGGTCGTGGCCGTCCGGGGGTTCGCCGGGGTTCTCCCAGGAAGCGGGCAGCGGGCGGCCGGGGTCCGGCGCGGCTCCGGGGAGCAGCTCGGTCGCCGGGCCGTCGTCGAAGACCGGTCCGTCGTTGAAGAGGGGTCGTACCGGGGCCGTACGGGTGAGGGACGACGTTCCCGCCGTCACCGTGCCCACGGAGGCGGGCCACGCCCCCGGTTCCCGCTCGGACGCCGGGGCCGGATCGGGACGACGGCCGGACAGCACGTCCGTCTCCGTCACGCGACCGACGAGCAGTTCGGTCTCCGGCTCCGGGGTTCGCTCGGGACGCCCGCCGACTGCTCGCTCGGCGCGTCCCCCACGCTCAGGACTGATGCCAACTCCCATATCCGGCCACGAAACCGTTCTGCCGGCCTTCGGCCGGGAGATCGGTTTCCCGGCTTCGTTCCCAGGTGACGGATCGACTCCGCGTCCGTCCCGCCGACCGTTTTCCCGATCAGCCGGTTGGGCGTCTTTCCGCCAGTTCTCTACGCGCACGTGTATCCCCCCACGGGACTGTTCACGGGTGCGCGACGACTCCGGGCAAATAATCTCTATGCCGTCAGGACCGGGCCCCCACCCGGTCTGAGCGCCCCCCAATATCACACCGCGCCCGGACGAAAAATGTAGCGGCGGCGGGACTCGTGCGCTGACGCCTCATCCGCGTTTCATGAAAATGAGGGCGTCGGTGGCTGGAATCCACCCCCTCCGGGGACTCAGGAGCCACTTTTCGTCGCTTGCGAGTTCGACAGCAGCTCGTATTAGCGCATCAATTCCCGGATGAACGAGTCCCTTGCGCCACACCAGTGACACCGGTGAGAGGGGAACGGGGTCGACGAGGGGTCTCGACACCGAACCGGGCATGGCCGGAAACTCCACCACGGCCAGGACCGGAGTCCGCCACTTCGCCATGATCCGCCGGAATTCCTCGGGTCCTACCGCCACCGGTGCGGGTGACGCGAGTCGGATGCCCCGTCCCTCGAACAGGTGACGTGCCAGATCGGTCCACTCCAGCGTCCGGGGGTTGCCCGCCCCCGCGTACACGGTCTCGCCCGCGAGCGCGGCCAGCGGCACCGCGTCCAGTGCGGCGAGGTGATGGTCCTCGGGCAGGACGACGGCCATCGGCTCGTAGCGCACGAGCCGCTGCTCCAGCCGGGCCCGCACGGCCGGGTCGAGTCCCGCGAACCGGCCGAACGACACGTCCAGACGGCCGGCGAGCAGGTCCGCCGCCGCACCGGTGAGCCCGGTCTCGTACCGCGCCATCAGTTCGCTGCCGGGGGCGAGTTCACGGGCCCGGTCGAGGATGCGGCTGGAGACCAGGCCGGGTGTGTTGACGTCGACGAGCAGCGGTCGCTCCTCGCCGCCGGGCCGCGCGAAGGCGTCCAGCAGCGCGTCGTGCGCCTCCAGCACGTGGCGCGCGTACGGCAGCAGCCGCTCGGCGTCCAGCGTCGGCGTCACCTGCCGGGTCGTCCGCACGAACAGCTCCGCCCCGAGCTCCCGCTCCAGCCGGCGGATGTCACGGCTCAGGGACTGCTGGGCGACGTACAGGCGGGCGGCGGCGCGGGTGAAGTGCAGTTCCTCGGCGACAGCGAGGAAGGCGCGCAGCAGACGGGGGTCCAGATGACCGGGAAAGGGCCGGTGATCGGGAAGGGGGCGTTGACCAGGCATCACGTGAACCTACAACCCATGTGCGTCAATCGCGACGGAGTAGGTGTTGGACCGCCGCCGCCACGGCGGGCGACGGTTCACCCATGTCACCGCTCACCCCGTACCGCCGTCTCTTCGCGCTGCCCGGCACCCGCGCCTTCACCCTCGGCAACCTCGTCGCCCGGCTGCCCATGGGCATGTTCAGCGTGAGCGCGGTCGTCATGATCGCCGGGGCGCGGGGTTCGTACGCGCTCGCCGGTGCCGTCACGGCGACGGGTCTCGCCACGACGGCCGTGGTCGCCCCCTGGACCGCGCGGCTCGTCGACCGCCACGGACAGGCCCGGGTGGCCGTGCCCGCCACGGCCTTCGCGCTGCTCGGCGCGACGGGGCTGGTGGCGTGCGTGCGCTTCGGCGCGCCCGACTGGACCCTGTTCGCCGCGTACGCCGCCACCGCCACGACCCCCAACACGGGCGGGATGTCCCGCGCGCGCTGGGCCCATCTCCTCGAAGGGGACGCGGCGGCGCTGCACACCGCGAACTCCTTCGAGCAGGCCGTGGACGAGCTGTGTTTCATGCTGGGCCCGGTGCTCGCGGCCTTCCTGTGCGGGACGGTCGCCCCGGAGGCGGGCATGCTCGTGGGGTCCGCGCTGCTGATGACGGGTGTTCTGCTCTTCACGGCACAGCGTTCGACGCAGCCGCCGACCCGGCCGGTCACGGCGTCCGGGTCGCCCGTGCTCGCGCCCGGAATGCCCCCGCTGCTGCTCTCCTTCCTCGCCACCGGAGCGGTGTTCGGCGCGATGGAGGTGGCCACGATCGCGTTCGCGGACGAGCGGGGGCACCGGTCCGCCGCGGGCGTGGTGCTCGCCCTCCAGGCGGCGGGGTCGTGTGTGGCGGGCCTGGTCTTCGGCGCGCTGCGGCGGGGCGCTCCGTCGCCCGGACGCACGACTCCCGCCGACCTCGCGGCGGGTCCTGCCGGGTACGTCGAACCGTTCGACCCCGAGACGCCCGCCGCGCGGCGGTACGCGGTGTGTGTCGGCGCGATGGCGGTCCTGCTGACGCTTCCGCTCCTCGCCGTCCGGCTCACCGGCTCGCTCCCGGTTCTCGCGGGTGCGCTGCTCGTGGCGGGCATGGCGACCGCTCCGACCATGGTCACCGGCATGACCCTGGTCCAGCGGCGCACACCCGAGGGCCGGCTGAACGAGGGCATGACGCTCGCGGTGACCGGCCTGCTGGGCGGGATAGCCGGCGGTTCCGCGGCCGGCGGATGGATGGTGGAGCGCTGGTCGCCGGCCGCGGCGTACACGGTCCCGGTCGTGGCGGCGACGACCGCGCTGGTGATCGCCGCGCTGGCCGCGCGAACGGGTACGGCACGACGCCGGGAGCCGCGCCTCGGACTCGGCCCGGCGAACACCGCCTGAGCTCCGGGCCGACACCCGGCACCGCCGCCGTCCGGCCCGTCGAACCACTGCCCCGATTCCGGTTCAGCCCATTGACGTGTTCACGGCCGCCACCTACCTTCCCCCGTCGAAGCGCTTCGACGTCATGCATCGAAACGATTCGACGACGGTGCATGACGGCCCGATACCCATCCGACTCCTCTGGAGGCAGTGGATGCTGACGAAACGACGGCGCGGGGCGGCGGCGGTGGCGGCGGCCCTGGCGGGCGCCCTGCTGGCGACGTCCTGCGGCGGCTCGGACAGCGGTTCCCCGGACGGCAAGACACTGAGGCTGTGGCACTACGAAGGTCCGGACAGCGCGATGGGGGTGGCCTGGAAGGAGGCCATCAAGGAATTCGAAGCGCAACACCCGGGTGTGCGGGTGAAGTTCGAGGAGAAGGGCTTCGAACAGATCCAGAAGACGGCGCCCATGGTCCTCAACTCGAACGACGCCCCCGACATCATGGAGTACAACAAGGGCAACGCGACCGCCGGACTCCTGTCCAAGCAGGGGCTGCTGACCGACCTCACGGCCGAGGCCGCCCGGCGCGGCTGGGACAAGAAGCTCAGCGCCGGTGTGAGGACCACGAGCCAGTACGACACGAACGGCGTCATGGGCTCGGGCAAGTGGTACGGCGTGCCCAACTACGCCGAGTACACGATGGTCTTCTACAACAAGGACCTGTTCAAGAAGTACGGGATCGCGGAGCCGGCCACGTACGACGAACTGGTCTCCGCGATGGACACGTTCGTGGCGAAGGGCGTCACCCCGCTCGCCAACGCGGGCGCCGAGTACATGGCCCAGCAGTACCTCTACCAGCTCGCCCTCTCCAGGGCCGACCGCTCCTGGGTCGACACCTACGAGCTGTACAAGGGCAAGGCCGACTTCCACGACACGGCCTGGAGCTACGCGGCGGACACCTTCGCCGACTGGGTGGAGAAGGGCTACATCTCCAAGAAGTCCAGCGGCACGAAGGCCGAGGACGCGGGCGTGTCCTGGATCCAGGGCAGGTCGCCGATCCTCTTCTCCGGAAGCTGGTGGTACGGCCGCTTCGAGTCGGAGGCCACGTTCGACTGGGACTCCGGCCTGTTCCCGGGCTCGAACCTCACCCTGGGCTCCGGCGGCAACCTGTGGGTGGTCCCCAAGGGCGCCGAGAACAAGGAACTGGCCTACGACTTCATCGACATCACCATGTCGAAGAAGATCCAGAACCTGCTGGGCAACAAGGGCGGTGTCCCGGTGGCCGCGGACACCTCCGCGATCACCGACGCCAGGACCAAGACCCTGATAGCCGACTACAACACCCTCGCGGGGCGTGACGGGCTCGCCTTCTATCCGGACTGGCCGGTGGCGGGCTTCTACGACACCCTCGTCTCCGAGACGCAGAAGCTGATCACCGGCAGCGAGAAACCCGACGCCTACCTGGACAACCTCCAGAAGGCGTACGACAAGGGCGTACCGCGGCGATGACGGTGACCGCCGAACGCGGCGGGCGGGTGACCGGCCGGCAGGCCGAGGCCGGTCACCCGCGCCGTCCGCGCACCTCGTACGCGCTGTTCCTGCTGCCCGGAGCGGTGGCCTTCACGGCCGTCATCGTCGTGCCGTTCCTGATGAACACCGGGCTCGGCTTCACCGACTGGCAGGGTGTCGGGACCCCCTCGTGGACCGGGCTCGCCAACTACCGTGCCCTGGTGGACGACAGCGAGTTCTGGGCGTCGTTCCGGCACAGCCTGTTCATGGTGCTGGCGATGGCCCTCGTCCCGACGGCCGTCGGACTCGTCCTGGCCGCGGCCCTGTTCGACTACATCGGCAAGCACTTCGGCGGCAGGATCGTGGCGGTGCTGCGGGCCTGCTACTACCTCCCCCAGGTCCTGCCGATCGCGGTCGCCGGGATCGTGTGGAGCTGGATCCTCGCCCCCGACGACGGCTCGCTCAACGCGCTGCTCGAGGCCGTCGGTCTCGGCTCCTGGCGGCAGGACTGGCTCGGTGACCCCGACTTCGCGCTGTACAGCGTGATGGGGGTGATGGTCTGGGTGCAGCTCGGCTTCCCGCTGGTGGTCTTCATGGCGGGACTGCAACGCGTCGACCCGGAACTGCACGAGGCGGCCGAACTGGACGGCGCCGGCTGGTGGCGGCGGTTCCGGCACATCACGCTGCCGCAGATCCGCCCGGAGATCTCGGTCGTCCTGCTGTGGTGCACGATCGCCGCGCTGAAGGTGTTCGGGGCGGTCTACGTCCTGACGAAGGGCGGTCCGGGCGGAGCCACCGACGTGCCGTCGTACTTCTCCTTCACGACCTTCTTCGAGAAGACCCAGGTCGGCTACGGCGCGGCCGTCTCCACCGTCCTGACCGTGATCGTCCTGGCGTCGGCGCTGATCGGGCTGAGGTTCCAGACCCGCGCCGAGGACGCCGAGGAAGGGGTCCGCGCATGACCGCCCTCCGCCGCTACCCGGTGCTCGTGGCGCTCGTCATCGGCGCCCTGTTCATGGTGCTGCCCTTCGCCGTGGTCGCCCTCAACGCGGTCAAGTCGCCCGCCGAGTACTCCGCGCACGGCCCCCTCAGCCTTCCGCGCGGCCTCTACCTCGACGGTCTCAAGGACTTCTGGCAGCGCGTCGACTTCGGGCAGAAACTCCTCAACTCGGTCCTGATCTCCGGGTCGGTGGCGGCCCTGGCCGCCGTCCTGTCGGTCCTCAACGCGTACGCCATCGGCATCGGCCGGATCAGGGGCCGCACCTGGGTACTCGCCTTCTTCGTCCTCGCCAACACGCTGCCTCAGGAGGCGCTGGTCTACCCGCTCTACTACCTGAGCAAGCAGGCCGGTCTCTACGACACCAGACTCAGCGTGATCATCGTGTTCGCGGTGATCCAGACGGCCTTCGGCACCTATCTCCTCTCCGCCGTCCTCGGGCGGTTCCCGCGCGAGATCATCGAGGCCGCCCGGATCGACGGGGCGAACCGGTGGCAGGTGCTGTGGCGGATCGTGGTCCCGGTCAGCCGCCCCACGATCGGCGTGCTGCTCGTCTTCTTCTTCGTCTGGACGTGGAACGAGTTCCTGCTGCCGCTGGTCATGCTGATCTCCAACGACAACCAGACCGTGTCGGTGGCCCTCGGCGTCCTCCAGGGACAGCGTCTGATGGACGCCACGATGACGAACGCGGCCGCCCTCCTCGGCGTGCTGCCCGCCGTCGTCTTCTTCCTCGTCTTCCAGCGGACCCTCACCCGCGGCATCGCCGTCGGCGCAGTGAAGTAAGGGGTACGACAGTGAAGTTCACGGACGGCTACTGGCTGCTGCGCGAGGGCGTCACCGCGGCCCATCCGGTCGAGGTCCTCGATGTGACCTCGGGCCCCGGCGGCCTGGAGATCCACGCCCCGACACAGCCCATACGGCACCGCGGTGACCTGCTGAAGGGACCGGTCGTGACGATCAGCGCCCACGCGCCGATGCCCGACGTCATCGGCGTCACGTTCACCCACTTCCAGGGCGAGGAGCCCCGGGGCCCCCGGTTCGAGGTGCGCGGAACGGAGTTCACGCCGCACACGGAGTACGACGAGGGCCACGCGACCCTGACCTCGGGCGCCCTGTCCGTCCGGGTCGCCCGCACCACCCCCTGGCACATCGACTTCCTCGCCCACGGCCGCGTCCTCACCAGCAGCGGCCCCAAGGGCATGGGCATCATGCGGGACACGACCGGCGCCCACTATCTGCGCGAGCAGCTGGACCTCGGCGTCGGCACCCAGGTCTACGGCCTCGGCGAGCGGTTCGGGCCGCTCGTCAAGAACGGCCAGGTCGTGGACATGTGGAACGCGGACGGCGGCACCGCCACCGAACAGGCCTACAAGAACGTGCCGTTCTATCTGACGGACGCGGGCTACGGCGTCTTCGTCGACCATCCGGGCCGGGTCTCCTTCGAGGTCGGCTCGGAGGCGGTCTCCCGGGTCCAGTTCAGCGCCGAGGCCCAGCAGTTGACGTACTACGTCATCCACGGCCCGACCCCGAAGGACATCCTGCGCAGGTACACGGCGCTCACCGGCCGACCGGCCCTGCCGCCCGCGTGGTCCTTCGGCCTGTGGCTGTCGACGTCCTTCACCACCTCCTACGACGAGGGCACCGTCACCTCCTTCATCGACGGCATGCGGGAGCGCGAACTGCCGCTGTCCGTCTTCCACTTCGACTGCTTCTGGATGCGCGAGTTCAACTGGTGCGACTTCCGGTGGGACCCGCGGGTGTTCCCCGACCCAAAGGGGATGCTGACGCGGCTGAAGGACAAGGGACTGCGGATCTGCGTCTGGATCAACCCGTACATCGCGCAGCGCTCACCGCTGTTCACGGAGGGGCGGGCCCTCGGACATCTGCTGCGGCGGCCGGACGGAAGCGTGTGGCAGTGGGACCTGTGGCAACCGGGCATGGCCCTGGTCGACTTCACCAGCACGGCCGCCCGGGACTGGTACGCCGCGAAGCTGGAGGCGCTGCTGGAGCAGGGCGTCGACTGCTTCAAGACGGACTTCGGCGAGCGGGTCCCGGTGGACGTGGCCTACGCCGACGGCGCCGACCCGGAGCGGATGCACAACTACTACACGTACCTCTACAACCAGACCGTGTTCGAGGTGCTCCGCAAACACCGGGGGGAGCAGGAGGCCGTCGTCTTCGCCCGTTCGGCGACCGCGGGGAGCCAGCGGTTCCCGGTGCACTGGGGCGGCGACTGCGAGGCGACGTACGCGTCGATGGCCGAGTCGCTGCGCGGCGGGCTCAGTCTCGGCCTGTCGGGGTTCGGGTTCTGGAGCCACGACATCGGCGGCTTCGAGGGGACGCCGACGCCCGCCCTGTTCAAGCGGTGGATCGCCTTCGGGCTGCTGTCCTCGCACAGCCGGCTGCACGGCTCGTCCTCGTACCGCGTGCCCTGGCTGTTCGACGAGGAGGCCGTGGACGTCCTGCGGCTGTTCACCCGGCTCAAGCTCGGCCTCATGCCGTATCTGTACGAGGCCGCCCGCACCGCCCACGAGGAGGGGGTGCCGATGATGCGGGCGATGGTCCTGGAGTTCCCGGACGATCCGGCGTGCGCGCATCTGGAACGGCAGTACATGCTGGGCCCGGATCTGCTCGTCGCGCCCGTCTTCAGCGACGAGGGGGACGTCTCGTACTACGTGCCCGAGGGCACGTGGACCCCCTACCTCGGCGGGCCGCCGGTGACCGGACCGCGCTGGGCGCGCGAGCGGCACGGGTTCCTGAGCGTGCCGCTGCTGGTGCGGCCGGGCGCGGTGATCCCGGTGGGCGCGGCGGACGACCGCCCCGACTACGACCACGCCGACGGGGTCACCCTGCGCGCGTACGGCCTGAAGCGGGGTGCGCGGGTGACGGTGCCGGTCGGCCCGGTCACCTTCACCGTCGTGCGCGAGGGGAACACCCTGCGCGCGTCCTGCAGCGACCCGTCCGCGCCCTGGGGGTTGGCCGCGGACGGACGCGAGGTCCGGGCCCGCGCCGGGACGGGCTTCCTCTCCGTCGAGCTGGAGTCCGAGTGATGGTCAAGATCACCGATGTGGCGCGGCACGCCGGGGTGTCCCCGAGCACCGTCTCCTACGCCCTCAGCGGCAAGCGGCCGATCTCCGAGGCGACCCGGCAGCGCGTCGAGGAGAGCATCCGCCGGCTGGGCTACCGCCCGCACGCGGGGGCCAGGGCGCTGGCCAGCAGCCGGTCGAACGTCCTGGCGCTGGTCGTGCCGCTGCGGACGGGCATCCATGTGCCGGTGGTGATGCAGTTCGCGGTGTCGGTGGTGACGGCGGCCCGGCTGCACGACCACGACGTCCTGCTGCTCACCCAGGAGGAGGGCGAGGAGGGACTGCGCCGGGTCGCGGACACCGCGCTGGTGGACGCGCTGATCGTGATGGACGTCCAGCTCCACGATCCCCGGCTGCCGTCGCTGCGCGCGCTGGACCGGCCGTCGGTGCTCATCGGCTTCCCGGCCGCCCCCGCCGGACTCACCTGCATCGACCTGGACTTCAAGGCGGCCGGTGAGCTGTGCGTGGAGCGGCTCGCGGGGCTCGGGCACCGGGTCGTCGCGCTGGTCGGCTCGCCGCCGGAGGTGTACGTGCGGGGCACGGCGTTCGCTCAGCGGGTGGTGCAGGGGTTCACGGCCGCCGCCGACCGGAACGGCCTGGCCTCGTCCGTCCACCCCTGTGAGGCCTCGCCCGCCGCCGCACGCCGGGTGGCCGAGCAACTCCTGCGCGAGCAGCCCGCGTTGACCGGTGTCGTGGTGCACAACGAGCCGGTCCTGGAACCGTTGATCGATGCCTTCGAACAGCTCGGTCTGCGGGTTCCGGCCGATCTGTCCGTCACCGCGATCTGTCCGGACGAGCTCGCCGGGAGTCTGCGCGTCCCGGTCACCTCGATCGCCCTGCCGTCCGCCGAAGTGGGCGCGCGGGCGGTCGACCTCCTGATGAGAAAACTGAACGGCACACCCTGCCCCGAGGCGACCCTGCTCACCCCCGGGATGACGGAGCGCGCCAGCACGGCACCCCGCACGCTGACCTCCTGACAACACGACGAAGGCCCCGCTGCCGGAGCAGCGGGGCCTTCGTCACGATATTCAGTTAAGCGCTATTTAATTAGACACATGGGATGAGTGGAGATGGCGGGAATCGAACCCGCGTCCAACGGTGCAAAATCAGGGCTTCTCCGTGTGCAGTTCGCTGCGATTTTCTCAGCCCCGGCGATCACGCGAACAAGTCGCCGACGGGCTCAGTCACTGTTTGATTTCCCACCGGGTCCCGTGACCGGGCTCGGTGGTTTAGTCCCCTAGATTATGCCAGGATCCGGGTCGGGAACACTCCCGGGCTGACACCCATTAAGGGTCCCTCACTCACTGCTTATTAGGCAGCGAGGGCGAAGGACTGGGAATCGCTCTTGTTATTGGCGATTATTTTTTGCGACATATGGTTTACGAGATCATTGCCGCTTCCTCGACACGCTTCCCCTGCTTCAACAGCCGCTGTCGAAACCGATCATCCCCATGTTGATTTTTCAAAGCTCGGTCCCTCCGGGGAGGAACCCGCGCCCTCGACGGGGTGCGTTGCCATCCTACGTGACCAGCGCACGGCGGTGCCAGCCTATTCCGCGGGCCCCGCCCGCCGCGCCGCCCGGCCTTCCCGGACGTCGCCCACCGGGCCGCCCGGCGCCCTATTCGCCGCGCTGCTTCCGCTTGGCCGCCGCGATCACGCGGTCCGACTCGCGCCGGTCCTGCTTCTCGCGCAGGGTCTGCCTCTTGTCGTACTCCTTCTTGCCCCGGGCGAGCGCGATCTCCGCCTTCGCCCGGCCGTCCTTGAAGTACAGGGCGAGCGGGACGATCGTGTGACCCGTCTCCTGGGTCTTCGCCTCCAGCTTGTCGATCTCCTCGCGGTGCAGGAGGAGCTTGCGCTTGCGGCGCACGGTGTGGTTGGTCCAGGTGCCCTGGCTGTACTCCGGGATGTGGGCGTTGTGCAGCCACGCCTCGTTCCCGTCGATCTGGACGAAGCCGTCCGCCAGCGAGGCGCGGCCCTGGCGCAGCGACTTGACCTCGGTGCCGGTCAGGACGAGCCCGGCCTCATAGGTGTCGATGATCGCGTAGTCGTGCCGCGCCTTCTTGTTCTGCGCGACGATCTTGCGCTTGCCGTCCTTGACCTTGCCGGAGGCCTGGCCGCCCTGCTTGGGCTGGGACTCCTTCGGTACGTACATTCCCTTGCTCATAGTGCTGGCCATTTTCGCACTACAGGGGGGCTCGGGGGAAAGCCGATTACCGGGTCCGCGGTCCGCGGGTCAGGGAAGGTCCCCGAGACCGCTCAGTACGGTCTCGGCGCGCTTCAGCGGCTCCTTGTCCGCCTCCAGGTCGGGGGTGATGCCCCGGCCGTCGACGGAGCGGCCCGCGGGGGTGCGGTAGTGGCCGACGGTCAGCTCGGCGACGGAGCCGTCGGGCAGTCGGCTCGGCATCTGCACCGAGCCCTTGCCGAAGGTCCTGGAACCCACGACGACCGAGCGCCCGCGGTCCTGGAGGGCCCCGGTGAGCAGCTCGGCCGCGCTCATCGTGCCGCCGTCCACGAGCGTGACCAGGGGGCTGGCGGTGTCGCCGCCGGCGTCCGCGTGCAGGGCGCGCTGGACGCCGTTCACGTCGTACGTGGCGACGAGGCCGCCGTCGAGGAAGGCCGAGGCGGTGGTGACGGCCTCGGCGACCAGGCCACCGGAGTTGCCGCGCAGGTCGAGGACGATCCCGGTCCGGGCCGGTGCCCTGCCGACGGCGGTCCGTACGGCGTCGCCCACGCCCTTGGTGAAGGCGTCGACCTTGATCAGGGTGACCCGGCCGGGAAGGCTGCTGACGGTCACGGAGTCCGTGGAGAGTCTGGCGCGGCGCAGGGTCCGGCTCCACGACTGCGCGCCGCGCTCCAGGCCGAGGGAGACCTTCGTGCCGGCGGTCGCCGCGCCGGCGTCGCCGCGCAGTAACGAGACCACCTCGGTGACCGGCCGGCCGTCCACCTTCGCGCCGTCGACGGTGCGCAGCAGGTCGCCCTTGCGGATGCCCGCGGCGGCGGCGGGTGAGCCGGCGCTGACGCGGGTGACCTCGATCCGTCCGTCGCTCTCGCGGCGGGCCCACAGGCCGACGCCGGTGTACTGGCCGTCCAGGGCCTCCTCGAACTCCTCGTACTCGCCCTGGGAGTAGACGGCGCCCCAGCGGTCTCCGCTGCGGCTGACGGCCCGTTCGGCGGCCTCCATGGGGGATTTGCCGTCGGCCATCGCCTCGGCGGCGGCCTGGGTGACCTCGTCGTGACGGCGCGCCGAGACCGAACCGGACGTCGGGTCGGTGGTCTTCCGGGCGGAGTCGGAGAACGATCCGGTGGCCGCGCCGGCGACGAGGACGCTCGCGAACACCAATGTCAGGGCCGCCCCGCGGCGGATGCGGCGGGGCTCGCAGAACAGGTCACGGCCTGACATGCCGGTGAGTCTAGGACAACGCGAAGGGCCGCACCGCCGGTTGACGGTACGGCCCTCTTGGGATGCGTCACACCTTCAGGTACTTGCGCAATGCGAAGAATGCGGCCAGTGCGGGCATCAGCAGGCTCGTCGCGAGGATGAGCGGGAGCTTGGTCAACACGGCGTCCCAGCCGATGAAGTTGATCAGGTTGAGCTTCTCGGACAGCGCCAGACCGTGGTCGATGATGAAGTACCGGGCGATCAGCAGGAATCCGCAGGCCACACCGCCGCCGATGAGTCCGGCGACCGCGGCCTCCGCGATGAACGGCGCCTGGATGTAGAAGCCGGAGGCGCCGACGAGCCGCATGATGCCGGTCTCGCGCCGCCGGCTGAACGCCGAGACGCGCACCGTGTTGACGATCAGCATCAGGGCGACGACGAGCATCATCGCCATCACCGCGCGCGCCGCCCAGTTCATGCCGTTGAGCAGCCCGAACAGGTTGTCCAGGATGCCCTTCTGGTCCTGGACGGACTGCACGCCGTCCCGGCCGTCGAAGGCGGTCGCGATGACCTGGTACTTCTCCGGGTCCTTCAGCTTGATCCGGTACGACTCCTGCATCTGGTCCGGCGTGAGGGAGCTGGCCAGCGGGGAGTCGCCGAACTGCTCCTTGTAGTGCTTGTACGCCTGGTCCGAGGACTCGTAGGTGACCTTCTGGACGACCGTGGACATCTTGCCCAGGTCGGCGACGATCTGCTTCTTCTGGTCGCTGGTCACCGCGCCCCTGGCACAGTGCGGGTCGGACTCGGCATCGCTCTTGTTGCAGAGGAAGATCGAGACGTTGACCTTGTCGTACCAGTAGCCCTTCATGGTGTTCACCTGGTCGCTCATCAGGAGCGAGCCGCCGAACAGGGCGAGCGAGAGGGCGACCGAGACGACGACCGCGAAGGTCATGGTCAGGTTGCGGCGGAGACCGACACCGATCTCCGACAGAACGAACTGCGCGCGCATGGCGTCTTCCTCAGACCTTTCCGTGGACGATGATCAGTGCTGGTAGCCGTAGACGCCGCGCGCCTGGTCGCGGACGAGACGGCCCTGCTCCAGCTCGATGACGCGCTTGCGCATCTGGTCCACGATGTTCTGGTCGTGCGTGGCCATCAGGACCGTGGTGCCCGTCCGGTTGATCCGGTCGAGCAGTTTCATGATGCCCACGGAGGTCTGTGGGTCGAGGTTTCCGGTCGGCTCGTCGGCGATGAGGAGCTTGGGCCGGTTCACGAAGGCTCTCGCGATGGCCACACGCTGCTGCTCACCACCGGACAGCTCACCGGGCCTCCGGTCCTCCTTGCCGCCCAGGCCGACGAGGTCGAGCACCTGGGGCACGGACTTGCGGATCTCGCCGCGGGACTTGCCGATGACCTCCTGGGCGAAGGCCACGTTCTCGGCCACCGTCTTGTTGGGCAGGAGGCGGAAGTCCTGGAACACGGTCCCCAGCTGGCGGCGCATCTGCGGCACCTTCCAGTTGGAGAGACGCGCGAGGTCCTTGCCCAGGACGTGCACCTGGCCCGTGCTGGTCCGCTCCTCGCGGAGGATCAGCCGCAGGAAGGTGGACTTTCCGGAGCCGGAGGACCCCACGAGGAACACGAATTCTCCGCGCTCGACCTCCAGGGAGACATCCCTGAGAGCGGGGCGGGTCTGCTTGGGGTAGACCTTGGAGACATTGTCGAATCGGATCACAGGTGCACCACGGGTCGCCGGGGGTAGGTGTGCGTGACCATACGCGAACCGGGTGTGCGAGCGCAGTCGGCGTACGGGGTTGCGCACGGCTTGCACGATTTGTCACGGATCCGAGGCGCGATTCGCACCGGGCCGGACGGGCTGAGAGTACTCCGGGCGGGGCAGGACAAGGAGGGCCGCGCCGAATTCCGCGGAACCTGGCACAGTGGTAGGGGAACGGTTGCGTTCGCCGCAGCGTTAAGAGAGCGATGTGTACGCGAGAGCGCTGCGTACGCGGAGACGTCGCAAGGAGGGCCGGCGCATGACGTACGACCGAACGTACGACCGACTGGTATGCGCTAACTGCGCGGCACCCGTCAGCGAGGGCCGCTGCCGCGTCTGCCGCGCGAACCGGGAGCGGCTCCAGCAGGAGAGCCCCTTCGCGGGACTCAACCCCATGGCACTGATCGCCCTGCTCGCGATACTGATCGCGGCACTGGCACTGGTGGCCCACCAGACGGTGTGAGAGCCGCCGGGACGGCCCGGCACGGCCGCCGGTCGCACCTGCCACGGGAAGGGCCCGGAGCGAGCTGCTCCGGGCCCTTCGTCGTACGGTCGCGCGTCAGGCGGCGGCACCGCCGCGGCCGCCGGCGAGACGCGGCATCAGGCGGAAGCCGATACCACCGGCGATCATCGTGGCGGCACCGATGAGCAGGAACGTGGTCTGGCCGGCACCCGTGTCGGCCAGCTCTCCGTCCTTGCCCTGGGCCCGGGTGTCCGAACCGGTGTCGGTGAGGGCGGAGGAGCCCTCCTCCTGAGCACTGGATCCACCGTTGGGGTCGGCGTCGTTGCCGCCGCCACCGGTGCCGCCCGTGCCGCCCTCGGCGGGGGCGGAGCTGCTGCCGGAGGTGGGCTCGCCGGTGGGCTCCGTGGGCTCCTCGGTGGGCTGGGTCGGCTCCTCGGTGGGCTCCGTGGGCTCCTCCGTGGGCTCGGTCGGCTCCTCGGTGGGCTCCGTCGGCTCCTCCGTGGGCTCGGTCGGCTCCTCGGTGGGCTCGGTCGGGATGCCCGTCTCGGTGGGCGTCGGCGTCGGGTCGTCGGCGGTGGTCGCCGTGAGACCGACCTTGAGGTCGAGCGCCGAGGCGGCACCAGCCGCCGTCAGTGAGGCACCGGCGGCGATCACCGCGCCGGCGGCTATCCGCGCCACGCGGATCCGCGTCTTCTTGGTCATGTTCCTGCTACCCCCAGTAGCTGATCGTCAATGGAGCAGCGCCCGGAGCCACGGCGTCACAGGGGATTGCGTTCGACCCCCCGGTTCACATGCGCCCCGGTGATACGCATGCCACCCGTCACCCTTCCCAGTTTTCAAAGCAGCGTCAAGGTCGTTGCGTACGCGATGTCCGGAACACCATCGTTTGCCTGGCCTGAGGACATGTGACTGTGACGGAAAACCCAGACAGCGCCCACGACAAAGGCAACTGCCGCCCGGTGGACGGCAGTTGCCTTGTCGACAAAGACATTTCAGCGGGGGCGGGAAAGCCCGCCCGCACCGCTTCTGTCGCGTGCTTACTTCTCCTGCTGCTTGCGCCAGCGAATTCCGGCCTCCAGGAAGCCGTCGATCTCGCCGCCGAACACGGCCTCGGGGTTGCCGACTTCGAACTCCGTGCGCAGGTCCTTGACCATCTGGTACGGGTGCAGGACGTACGAACGCATCTGGTTTCCCCAGGAGTTGCCGCCGTCGCCCTTGAGGGCGTCCATCGCGGCCTGTTCCTCCTGCCGGCGCCGCTCCAGGAGCTTGGCCTGCAGAACGTTCATGGCCGAGGCCTTGTTCTGGATCTGCGACCGCTCGTTCTGGCACGAGACGACGATGCCGGTGGGAAGGTGGGTCAGGCGCACCGCGGAGTCGGTGGTGTTGACGCCCTGGCCGCCGGGGCCGGACGAGCGGTACACGTCGATCCGGAGCTCGGACTCGTCGATCTCGATGTGGTCGGTCTGCTCGACGACCGGCAGGATCTCGACACCGGCGAAGGAGGTCTGGCGGCGCCCCTGGTTGTCGAAGGGCGAGATGCGCACCAGGCGGTGCGTGCCCTGCTCCACGGAGAGCGTGCCGTACGCGTACGGCACGTGGACGGCGAAGGTGGTGGACTTGATGCCCGCCTCTTCCGCGTACGAGGTCTCGTAGAGCTCCGTCTTGTAGCCGTGGCGCTCGGCCCAGCGCAGGTACATGCGCTGGAGCTTCTCGGCGAAGTCGGAGGCGTCGACGCCGCCGGCCTCGGCACGGATGGTGACGACGGCCTCACGGGAGTCGTACTCGCCGGACAGGAGGGTACGGACCTCCATCTCGTCCAGCGCCTTCCTGACGGACACGAGCTCGGCGTCGGCCTCGGCGCGGGTGTCCGGGTCGTCCTCCTCCTCGGCCATCTCGAAGAGCACGCTCAGATCGTCGATACGCCCGCGGAGCGCCTCGGCCTTCCTGACCTCCGCCTGGAGGTGGCTCAGCTTGCTGGTGATCTTCTGCGCCTCGTCCGGGTCGTCCCACAGGGACGGCGCGGCCGCCTGCTCCTCGAGCACGGCGACATCTGCCCTCAGCTTGTCGAGGTCCAGGACGGCCTCGATCGACTCCATGGTCGAGGAGAGGGACTTGAGCTCTTCGGAAACATCGACGACTGCCACGCCTCCAGCGTAACGGTTACGGCAACCGGGCCTCGCCCCTCGCCCCCGATGGACCCCACCGGGCACCCGGCCCCCGCCCAAGCGAGTCTCGCCCCCTCCGCCCCTGCCCGTCCCGTAGCGGGGGCGCTGCCCCCGGACCCCCCGCTCCTCGATCGCCGGACGGGCTGATTCCCAGCCCGTCCGGCGATCGAGGACGAGGCCGTTCAGGCCGAAGCGGGGGGCTGGGGGCGGCAGCCCCCAGGTGCGGGACGGGCAGGGGCGGAGGGGGCGAAGAAGGCCTTTCCCGGGGTGCCGGCCGGGGTCAGGGTGAGGCCGGGGCCGAGTTCTTCGTGTCCTGGGGGGCCGCGTCGTCGTCGCCGGAGGTGGCGAGCCAGGTACCGACACCCACCGCGGCCACGAGCGCGACCGCCGCCACCCCCAGGGTGATCCGCCGCCGCCGGGCGGAGGCACGGTGCCGGGCGGAACCGGGACGGGGCGCGCCCGCGGCCCGGGGCGCGCGAGCCGTCCCCCGGGCCCCGCCGGCCAGCTCGTCGGGTGCCGGTACCCGCATCGAGGTGTGGGTGTCCCGGTTCGAGTCCGGCGCGGCCCCCGGCACGAGGGGCACGGCCCCGCGCCGCTCGCGCGCCGCGGCGGGCGCCGACGGCTCCGCGCTCTCCTCGTGCTCCTCGTCCCCGTCCGCGGAGTCCGCGTCCGGGGAGTCCACGTCCAGCGGCGGCATCCCGGCCAGCAGCGGGAGCTGCTCCCGCAGCCGCGCGCCCAGCTCGGAGGCCCGCAGCCGGGACGCGGGCGCCTTGGCCAGACACTGCACGAGCAGCTGCCAGAGCTCGTCCGGGATGCCCGGGAGCGGGACCACGGTCTCGGTGACATGGCGGCGCAGGACCGCGCCGGGGTGCCCGCCCCCGAAGGGCGTGAAGCCGGCGAGCAGCTCGTAGAGCACGGTCGCCAGCGCGTAGATGTCGACGGCGGCGCGTGGCGGCAGGCCCTCGACGATCTCGGGTGCGAGGTAGTCCGGCGTACCGATGATCTTCGTGACCCGGGTCCGGCGCGGCGAGTCGATGAGTTTGGCCACTCCGAAGTCGGTCAGGAGGGCCGGATGGGAGCCGCCGGGGCCGAGCGGGCCCTGCATGTCGAGCAGGACGTTCTCGGGCTTCACATCACGATGGACGACCCCGGCGGCGTGCGCGGCGGCGAGTCCGTCCGCCACGTCGGCGACGATCGCGACCGCGGCCTCCGGGGCGAGCCTGCGCTCCCGGTCGAGCCGGGTGCGCAGGTCGGTGCCCCGGACGAGGTCCATGACGAGGGCGAGGTCGTTGCCGTCCACCACCAGGTCGCGCACCGCCACCACGTGGGGGTGGTCGAGGCCGAGCAGCGCGGTGCGCTCCTGCACGAAGCGCCCCACCAGCTCCTGGTCGGACGCGAGGTCCTCGCGCAGCAGCTTGATGGCGACGGGTCCCTCGGGCCCCTCGCCCAGCCACACCGTGCCGGCGCTCCCCCGCCCCAGGATCTGGTGCGCGGTGTACCTGCTGCCGATCTTGCGTGCCAAGACTGCTCCTACAGACGCGTGTTGCCGCTTAAAGTACGCGCCCGCGGAGCCAACCTTCACGCCCGAGACCGAAATCACCCGTCAGATGTCGACAAGTCCCCAGAGTCGGCCGCCCGAGGGTGCCCGGATCAGTTGCCCGAGCCGCCCGAGGGGTCGTTCGAGCCGAGATCCCCGATCCAGTCGCTGATTTTGTCGTACCGGTAGGTCAGCTCGTCCCAGAAACCCCTGGTGGAGTGGATCCAGTCCTGGAGGGGGCTGAACTCCCAGATCAGCCAGCCGGCCACGAAGAAGATGACGATCGTGAACAGGCACCCCTTGAGGCAGCCGAGTCCCGGGATCTTCATCGGGTTGGCGCTGCCCTGGCGGGGCTCGCGCTGACGGGGGGCGGGCTGCTGCGGCCGCTGCGGCTCCGGCGCGTAGCGCTGCGGCTGGGGCTGCTGCTGGGGCGCGGGGGCGTAGCGCTGCGGCTGCTGGTGCTGCGGCGCGTACTGCTGCGGCTGCTGGCCCTGCTGCGGATAGCCGTATCCGGGCGGCGGCTGCTGGCCCTGCTGCGGACGCTGCCGCTGGGGCTGCTGGGGCTGCTGCGGCCGGGCGACCTGGCGCTGCGGGCGGCGGCGCAGCGGGTCCTCGTTCGGGTCGAGGTACTGGACCTGCGTCTGTTCGTTGCGGTCACGGGCCGCGCGCATCTGGTTCTGCCAGGGGTGCGGGTCGTCGCCCTGGCCGGGCTGTCCGCCCGGCTGGTTCTGGGGCACGGGCGGCAGCACGGCGGTCGGGTCGGCCGCGCCGGCGGTGTGCGGCAGCACGCTGGTGGCGCCGTACGGGTCGTAGGAGCCCGCTCCCTGCGGCAGCACCTGTGTGGCGTCGGCCGCGCCGGGGATGTCCGGGACGTGGGCCGGGGCCGGGTCGGGGGCGAGCAGGGCGCCCACGCCCTCGGCGGCGGTGATCTGCGCCGGTGAGGCGTGCACCCCGATGCCCGAGGCGACGGCACGCAGTCCGCGCGCGAGGTTCTCGGCGCTGGGCCGTTCGTCCGGGTTCTTGCGCAGGCAGCGCTCTATGACGGTCCACAGCGGGTCCGGGACGGTCGAGGGGCGGCGCGGTTCGGCGCTCAGGTGCTGGTGCAGCACTTCGAGGGCGGACCCGCCGGCGAACGGCGGGCGCCCGGTGACCAGCTCGTACATCAGGATGCCGGCGCCGTAGATGTCGACGGCGGACGTCTGGGGGCGTCCCTCGGCGGACTCCGGGGCGACATACGCGGGCGTGCCGACGAATTCGTGGGTCCGGGTGAGGCCGGGGGAATCGGCGAGCCGCGCGATGCCGAAGTCGGTCAGCATCGGGTGCATCTGGCCGGCGTCCTGCTTGAGCAGGACGTTCGCGGGCTTCAGGTCGCGGTGCACGACGCCGTCGGCGTGGCTGGCGGCGAGCGCGTCGGCGATCTGGGCGGTGAGCAGCGAGGCCGCGACGGGCGAGAACGGCCCGTTCTCGCGCAGGTAGCGGTGCAGGTCGGGGCCGTCGACCAGGTCCATGACGAGGGCGAGGAGATCGCCTTCGACGACGAGGTCGCGCACCCGCACGATGTTCGGGTGGGTCAGGCGCAGCAGCACCGACCGCTCGCGGAGGAACCGCATCACGATGTCGGCGTCGCTCGCGAGCTCTTCCTTCAGGACCTTGATCGCCACGGTCTCGCCGGGCTGCCCGGCGACGGCCGCCTCGGCGCCCGCGGTCTCCCGCTGGCGGGCTCGCCAGACCGTGCCTGTGGCGCCGCGCCCCAGCGGCTCCTCAAGGAGGTACTTGCTCCCTACCGGCCGCACGTCATGCGCTCCCTGTTGCTTGCTTGCCTGGTCCGTCCACCGTGATCACCGTGGTACAGGAGTTTCCGACCCACTCTAGTGCCGCCCTGCCCGGCGAAGGGCTGTCCCGCCCGTGTGCTTTCCCATAGGTCCCGTGCGTACCTGTGGTTCGCATAAGCGCTTACGTAGGCGCTCCCGTCCGCGTTCGACGGAAAGGCGACGGAAAGTGCTCGCATGCCTTTGACAGAAAGACGCTCGCTCCGGTCGCTTGGTTGCCGCGGCCGGGCGTGAGCGATCTCAAGCGGACATCGGGCGGGCACTGGTCAGGAACTTTTACGGGCAGAGCCGACCAATCAAGATCACTTACGGGTGGGGGGCGGGCGTGTTGTCGGCGGCAGGTGCGAGGATGCCTCCAGTTACTGGCCGACGTGCCCGTGCGCGGTGGGGGGATCTGCGGTGGGGGACCGCAGCACAGCCTCGTCCTCGTCGCGGACACCTGCGCGGAAGGGACCCCTGACGGCGATGCAGATCCGGCTGACCGTCGTAGACCCGCTGGGCCCGCCCTCGGAGCCGCGGGGGCGAGCCACGGCCTGCGATGTGCTGGTGACCGCGCCCGCCGGGACGGCGCTGGCAGCGGTCGCGTCGGGGCTGGCCGCGGCGGTCGGGGGAAGCGGGGGCGCCTCCCAGGGGGAACGGGGCCGTGAGTCCGGCGGGGGCCAGATCGTGCTCTACGCGGGTGCGGAGCGGCTCGACGCCCAGCGCTGCACGCTCGGCGAGCCGCCCCTGACCGACGGCGCCGTGCTCTGTCTGGGCGCGCCCGCCGAGCCGGGTCCCGACCTGGACGACGTCTCGGCCCAGCTCCATGTGGTCGCGGGGCCCGACGCCGGCGGGGTGCACCTGCTGCACGGAGGCCAGATCCGCATCGGCCGCTCCGCGGACGCCGACGTGCCCCTGGACGACCCCGACGTGTCCCGCCTGCACTGCGCGGTCACCGTCACTCCCGACGGCCGTGTCTCGGTCGTCGACATCGGCTCCACGAACGGCACGACGCTCGACGGCTCCCGCGTCGGCGGCCGCCCCGTCCCCTTCGCCGCGGGCGCGCTGCTGCGCGTCGGCGAGTCCGCCCTGCGGCTCTGCCCTCCGGGAGGCCCGGGCCCCGTGGAGACGGCTCCGGACGGCGAGGGCCATGTGAGGGTGCGGGCCGGGTCCGCCGGGGACGCTCCCTCCCGGGCCCGCGGGACCGACGGGCCCGGCGCTCCGGCCCCCTCCGGTTCCACCGCCCGGCGGGACACCGCCTCCGCGGCCGCGGGCGGCCTCCCCGCGGAGAGCTCACCGGGCGCCTCCCCCGCCGGATCGGGCGCGGACTCCCCGGCGCAGCCGGGTTCCCCGCAGAGCGCCCCGCAGCCGCGCGGTGCCGTGCCCCACGCGCGCGGGGAGAGCCCCTCCTTCGCCAGGGGGAACGTCATACCGCCCGTGGGCGAGACGCATCACGCCTACGGGACCGCCGAGTGGGGCGCCTCCGCCGGCGGCGTCCCCGGGGCGCTGGAGCACGGGCGGGCGGTGCCCCCCGCCGTGCCGGAGCAGGGCGGGGCACCCCGGATCGAGAGCGGGCCGCGGGGCTCGACGACGGAGGGCCGCGGGTCCGGCACCGGCGCGTCCCCGCGCGAGGCGGATCGCCCCGGCGCTCCCGGGGAGACGTCCGGCGAACGGACCGGGACGCGGGCCGCGCGCGGGGAGGCGTCCGGCGCGGGAACCGGAACCCGGGCCGCGCGCCCGGAGGCTTTCGGTGCCGGCGCCGCCGACGCGACCGGCACCCCCGGGGCGGGCGTCCCCGGCCCGCGCACGGGCACGCCGACGCCGGGCACGGACATCCCGCCGGGGGTGCGCAGGCGGGGCGGTATCGGCGCGTGGGCCCGGCGTCTGGCCGGCGGCCGCGGAGGACCGTCCCAGACCGCCCCGGAGGCGTACGAGGACGGAGCCGTCGCGGTGGAGGAGCTCCTCCCCGCCGTGCACCGCTCGCCCGAGAGCTGGCCCGACCCGGCGACCCTGCTGCTCACCGCGCTGGGCCCCGGCCCCCGGCTGTGGGAGCGGAGCCCCGGCCACCCCGAGGCACTGACGGTACGGCTGGGCACGGCCGACCGGGCCGCACCGGACGGCTCGGGCCTGCTGCCCGCGGTGCCGGTGACCGCCGGGCTGCGGGAGGCCGGCTCCCTGGGCCTGGCCGGACCGCGCGCGCGTCTGTCGGGGCTGGCCCGCGCGGTCGTCGCGCAGCTCGCCGCGCTGCACTCCCCCGACGTCCTGGAGATCGTCCTCGTCAGCACCGACCGGGCCCGCCCCGTGGAGGAGCGCACCGCCGAGTGGTCCTGGCTCGGCTGGCTCCCCCATCTGCGTCCCGCGCACGGCCAGGACTGCCGTCTGCTGCTCGCGTACGACCGCGAGCAGGCGGCGGCGCGCACGGACGAGCTCCTGCGCCGCCTGGAGGACCACCTGACGGAGGCGGAGGGCGCGCCCGGCGTCCGTGGTCCGCTGCCCGGGAGCGCCGGTGCCACGGTTCCGGCCGCCCGGTCCGCGACGCACGACGCCGACGCCGCTCGCGCCGGACACGTGGCCGCACCCGGCGAGAGCGGTGCGCGGGACACGGTACGAAGGCCGTCCTGGGCGCGGGCCGACGACGCGACCGGGGGGTACGACGGCCCGTACACGGTGGTGATCGTGGACGGGGACCCCGGGGGCGCCGATGTGCGGGAGGCCTTGACGCGCCTCGCGCACGACGGCCCGCGGGCCGGAATCCATCTGCTGTGCCTCGCCGAGACCGCCGCCGCCTCGCCCGCGTCACCGGTGAGCGAGACCTACGAAGCGGCGTGCGAGGCGTCTCCGGCGTTCCGCGAGTGCGGGGCGGTGGCCCTGCTGAGCGGGGACGTGGCCACGGCTCTGCGGCTGCTGCGGGTGGCACCGGGCGGCAGCGGCGAGCCCGCCCCGGAAGGGGCCCGGCACGACGGACCCGACGGCACCGGGCGGGGGTTCCCGGGAGCCGGGCACACCTCACCGGCGCACTCCGGTCCCCGGAACGACGGAGCCACCCACACGGGCGTCCCGCGCCCCGCGTCCGGACGGCACGACGGTCCGGGCGGGCGCGCCGGCGCCACCGCGTCCCGCACGGGCCGTACGCCCTCCGGCGCCGGTGGCCGGTTGCCGCGCGGCCCCCTGGGGCACGGCACCGTCGCCGCCGTGGACGCCGTGTCCCTCGCCTGGGCCGAGCGGTTCGCCCGGTCCCTCGCGCCGCTGCGGACGGACGGCGGGCTCGGGGACCGGCACACGCGCGTGTCGGCGCCCCTGCCCCAGACGGCCCGTCTGCTCGACGAGTTGGGTCTGGCGCGGGCCACCCCCGCCTCCCTGATGGCGCGTTGGGCGGACGCCGCGGACGACAGCGAGGCGTTCGGCGGACGGGCGCGGGCGGTGCTCGGCGCGGGCCCGCGCGGACCCGTCGCCGTCGACCTGCCCGTCGAGGGCCCGCATCTGCTCATCGAGGGCCCGCCGGGCAGCGGCCGTACGGAACTGCTGCGCTCGGTCGCCGCGTCCCTCGCCGCCGCCGAACGGCCCGACCGGCTCGGGATCGTCCTGATGGACGGCCGCGACGGAACCGCGGCCCATGGCGGCGCGGGCGGCGGCGAAGGCCTTCAGGTCTGCACCGACCTGCCGCACGTCACCACGCACCTGACGGCCAACGACCCCGTACGGATGCGGGAGTTCGCCCAGTCGCTGAGTGCCGAGCTGAAGCGGCGTTCCGAACTGCTGGGCCGCCTCGGCTTCGCGGAGTGGCATGCCGGGCGGACGGTCCCCGGCCGGATCGTGGCCCAGCGCTCGGGCGGCAGTTCGTCGGGCGGGACCTCGTCCCTGGGGGCCTCGGACCTCGACACCCCGTCCAGCTCGACCCTGCGGCTGCGCCCCGCCGCCGCCCGCCGGCAGACCGAGCCGGGGCCCGCGCTGGCCCGGCTGGTCGTGGTCGTCGACGACCTGGACGCCCTGCTGGCACCGCCGCTGGGGTCCCCGGGACGCCCGGCGGCCGGTTCGGTCGTACGGGCGCTGGAGGCCGTCGTCCGGGAGGGCGACCGGCTCGGGGTGCACCTCGTGGCGGCGTCCGGCGACGACGGCCGTACGGCGGCTTCGGAACTGGCGCGTTCCGCCGCGCTGCGCGTCATCCTCGACGCGCCGTCTCCCGGACCGGAGGAACCCGCCCCCGGGCGCGGCCGGCTGCTGCTCCCGGACGGCCGGGAGACCTCGTTCCAGGGCGGGCGGGTCACGGGCCGTATTCCCCGGACGGCGACGCTGCGCCCCACGGTCGTTCCCCTGGAGTGGCACCGCATGGGCGACCCGCCGGCCCGGCGCCCGGTCCGCGAGCTGGGCAACGGACCCACGGACCTGGCCCTGCTCGCCAGCGCCCTGGAGCGAGCCGCGCGTTCCGTCTCCGCCACCGAGGTGCCGTCGCTTCTGTAGCCCGCGCCCGAGGTGCTCCCGCCGCTCCGGCCCGCGCCCGCGGCACCCCCGGCCGCGCACGTCACGGGGGCGGCGCCGCTCCCGCCCGCGTGCGGCCGGGCGGCGCCGGCGTGCCCGGCGGTCCATGACGTGACATCACGACCCCGTCACGATCGCCCACTTGACACCACCGGCGGTCTTGCCGCCCCCGAGTGGGCAGGCGTAGACCGGAGTGATCGGGGCAGCAGCCGCTTTGACGTTCGACGAAGAACGAAGAACGGGGCAGTGATGCGCAGCATTCCTCAGATACGCAGGTCGCCCGATCGCTCCACCCGCCGCTCGCGCGGAGCCGCGCGGGCCGCCGCGGCCGCCGTCGTCGCGGGTGCGCTCACGCTGACGGCGTGCGGTGGCGGCGGCGATGACGACAAGGGGAGCGACGGCGGCAAGGCCACGGAGAGCGGCGGCGCGGGCTCCGTCTCCCTGCCCGAGCTCGACGGCGCCACCCTGGAGGTCGCCGCCGTCTGGACCGGGGCGGAACAGGCCAACTTCAAGAAGGTGCTGGCGGAGTTCGAGAAGCGCACCGGCGCGAAGGTCACCTTCGTACCGGCGCAGGACCCGATCATCAACTTCCTCGGTTCGAAGATCGCGGGCGGCGCGCCCCCGGACGTGGCGCTGCTCCCCCAGGTCGGCGCGGTGAAGCAGGCGGTCGACAAGGGGTGGGCGAAACCCGTCGGCCCGGACGCGCAGGCGCAGTTGACGAAGAACTACGCGCAGGGCTGGCAGGACCTCGGCAAGGTCGGCGGCAAGCAGTACGCCGTGTACTACAAGGCCGCCAACAAGTCCCTGGTCTGGTACAACACCAAGGTCTTCGAGAACGCGGGGGCCAAGGAGCCCACGACCTGGAAGGAGTTCCTGGCCACCGCGCACACGATCTACGACTCCGGCGTCACCCCGGTCTCGGTCGGCGGCGCCGACGGCTGGACGCTCACCGACTGGTTCGAGAACGTCTACCTCTCCCAGGCGGGGCCCGAGAAGTACGACCAGCTCGCCCGGCACGAGATCAAGTGGACGGATCCGTCCGTGAAGGACGCGCTGACCACGCTGGCCCAGTTGTGGGGCGACAAGAACCTCATCGCGGGCGGCCCGGACGGCGCGCTCCAGACGGAGTTCCCGGCCTCGGTCACCCAGACGTTCACCGGTGGCGACCAGCCCAAGGCGGGCATGGTCTTCGAGGGCGACTTCGTGGGCGTCAACATCGCGGAGACCAAGGCGAAGATCGGGACGGACGCGAAGGTGTTCCCGTTCCCGGCGGTCGGCGACAAGGCGCCGGTGGTCAGCGGCGGTGACGCGGCCGTCGTCCTGAAGGACTCCAAGGCGGCCCAGGCGCTGCTGACGTTCCTCGCCTCGCCGGACGCGGCGACCATCCAGGCCGAGCTGGGCGGCTACCTCTCCCCCAACAAGAACGTGGCCGGGTCGGCCTATCCGAACGCGGTCCAGCAGGCCATGGCCAAGGCGCTGATCGCGGCGGGCGACGACTTCCGCTTCGACATGTCCGACCAGGCCCCGCAGGCCTTCGGCGGCACGCCCGGCAAGGGCGAGTGGAAGGACCTGCAGGACTTCCTGAAGAACCCGAAGGACGTGGCGGGGGCGCAGGCGAAGCTCGAATCGGACGCCGCAGCGGCCTACAAGGGCTGATCCGGTCATGACGTCGGCGACGGCCGGGGGCACCGCACCGGTGCCCCCGGCCCGTACACGCAAGAGCGTGACCGGGACCCGCAGGACGGTGGCGGTGCTCTTCCTGCTGCCCGCCCTGGTGCTGCTCGGCGCGCTCGTGGTCTACCCGATCGGGTACTCGGTCGTGCGCAGCTTCTACGACCAACAGGGCGACTCCTTCGCCGGGTTCGACAACTACAAGGCGCTGTTCACCGACGACGGCATCCGCACCGCGCTCAAGAACAACGTCGTCTGGGTGGTGTTCGCCCCGACGGTCGCGACCGCGCTGGGGCTGGTCTTCGCGGTGCTCACCGAACGGGTGCGCTGGGGAACGGCGTTCAAGCTGGTCGTCTTCATGCCGATGGCGATCTCGATGCTCGCCGCCGGCATCATCTTCCGGCTGGTGTACGACCAGGACCCGGACAAGGGCGTCGCGAACGCGGTGTGGGTGGGGGTGCACGACACCTTCGCCCCGGCGTCGGCGTTCCCGAAGGCCCACCCCGGCCGGGAGTCGCCGCTCACGGCCGAGAAGGGCGGGTTCGTCACCCGGGACGCCGTGCACGCCGGACAGTCCGTCGCCCTGCCGCTGGTGGGCGTCGCCCCGGACCGGATGCCGGACGGCGCGAAGAAGGCGGTGCGGGCGGCCGCGGACCCGGGCAGGGTCACCGGCACGGCCTGGCAGGACTTCACCCGCGGGAAGGGCGTCGGCAGGCTCGGCCAGGTCGATCCGAGCGAGCTGGGCTACTCCGGGATGAGGATCGAGGCGGTCAAGGACGGCGAGGTCGTCGACTCGGCGAAGGTGGGCGCCGACGGCACGTTCTCGCTCTCGGGCAAGGCGGACGGAGCCCGGCTGCGGCTTCCGGCGGGCAACTTCGCGGAGCCGTACAACGGGGTCGACTGGCTGGGCCCGTCCCTGGTCACCCCGGCCATCATCGGCTCGTACGTCTGGATGTGGGCGGGCTTCGCGATGGTGCTGATCGCCGCGGGTCTGGCGGGCGTGCCGCGTGAACTCCTGGAGGCCGCGCGGGTCGACGGGGCGAACGAGTGGCAGGTGTTCCGCCGGGTCACCGTGCCGCTCCTCGCACCGGTGCTCGCGGTCGTCGCCGTGACCTTGATGATCAACGTGCTGAAGGTCTTCGACCTGGTGTTCATCATCGCGCCGGGCTCCTCCCAGGACGACGCGAACGTGCTGGCCCTGGAGCTGTACCGCAAGGGCTTCTCGGAGGGCAGGCCGGGCGTCGCGAGCGCCATCGCGGTGTTCCTGCTCCTGCTGGTGATCCCGGTGATGGCCTTCAACGTGCGCCGTCTCAGGCGGGAGGTGCGGCGATGAGCACGCATGCCGGAAGTCTCACGAAGACGGCGTCCGCACCCGCGGTGAACACGGCACGCCGGTCGCTCGGTTCACGGATCGCGAGCGGGGTGAGCGGTGGCGCGGTCCGCGTGTTCCTGCTGCTCGTCGGCCTGTTCTGGCTGGTGCCGACGATCGGGCTGCTGCTGTCCTCGCTGCGCAGCCCCGAGAACATGAGCGGCAGCGGCTGGTGGAAGGTGTTCACCGCGCCCTCGCAGCTCACCGTGGACAACTACCAGAAGCTGCTGGAGAACGGCGACATCACCGACTCGCTGCTCAACACGGTGCTGATCACGGTTCCGGCGACCGTGCTGGTCGTCGTGATCGGCTCGCTCGCGGGCTACGCCTTCGCGTGGATGGAGTTCCCCGGCCGCGACTGGTGGTTCCTCGGCGTGGTCGGCCTGCTGGTCGTTCCGGTGCAGGTGGCCCTGATCCCGATCGCCGAACTCTTCGGGAAGATAGGCGTCTTCGGGTCGGTGACCGGCGTGGTCCTCTTCCACGTCGGATACGGCCTGCCTTTCGCGGTGTTCCTGCTGCGGAACTTCTTCGCGGAGATCCCGAGGGAGCTCCTGGAGGCGGCCCGGCTGGACGGCGCGGGCGAACTGCGCCTGTTCGCACGGGTCGTGATGCCCCTCGGCGCCCCCGCGATCGCCTCGCTGGGGATCTTCCAGTTCCTGTGGGTGTGGAACGACATGCTGGTCGCGCTGGTGTTCTCCGACTCGGGGAGCCAGCCCATCACGGTCGCGCTCCAGACGCAGGTACGCCAGTTCGGCAACAACATCGACGTGCTGGCGCCGGGCGCGTTCATCTCGATGGTGATCCCGCTGGCCGTTTTCTTCGCGTTCCAGCGGCAGTTCGTCTCCGGAGTGATGGCGGGCGCGGTCAAGTAGGCAGGTCGTGGAGGTGTTTGAGGGGCGGGCCGGACACCGGCCCGCCCCTCGCCGTTCACTCCGCGTCCCCCGGATGCCACATCTGGCGTAACCAAGTCACCCCTTCGGCCGTTTCCGGGCAGGTATGCCCACGCCGACCCATGGATGTCCCGTGCCCAGGTTCAGTGTCATCGTCCCCGTGTACAAGGTTCAGGCGTACCTGCACGAGTGCCTCGAATCCGTGCTCGGACAGTCCTGCCCGGACCTCGAACTCATCGCGGTCGACGACTGTTCACCCGACGCCTGCGGGGCGATCATCGACGAGTTCGCGGCCCGCGACGCCCGGGTGCTCGCCGTGCACCTCCCCGAGAACGTGGGGCTCGGGCTCGCCCGCAACGCCGGTCTCGAACGCGCCACCGGTGACTACCTGATCTTCCTGGACAGCGACGACACACTCACCCCGGACGCGCTGCGGGCCGTCGCCGACCGGCTGGGGGAGACCGGCGACCCGGACGTCCTGGTCTACGACTACGCGCGTACGTATTGGTCGGGCGAGGTGGTGCGCAACCAGGTCTCGGCGCAGCTCACCGAGGAGGGCCCGGCGCCCTTCCGGCTGGAGGAGCGGCCCGGACTGCTGCGGCTGCTGATGGTCGTGTGGAACAAGGCGTACCGCCGGGAGTTCGTCGAGCGGGCGGGCCTCCGGTTCCCGCCCGGCTACTACGAGGACACGCCCTGGACGTATCCGGCGCTGATGTCCGCCGAGACGATCGCGACCCTCGACCGGGTCTGTGTGCACTACCGCCAGCGGCGCCACGGCAGCATCCTCGGCACCATCAGCCGCAAGCACTTCGACGTCTTCGAGCAGTACGACCGGGTCTTCGCGCACGTCGCCGCGCACCCGGAGCTGAACCGGTGGCGTCCGGTGCTGTTCCGGCGCATGATCGACCACTTCGCCACGGTGTTCGTGAAGCGGGGCCGGCTGCCGCGCGCCGCGCGGGCCGAGTTCCTGCGCAGGGCCCGTGCGCACTACCGCCGTTACCGCGTCCCGGGCGCGCCGGCCGACCCGCGCACCCGGCTGCGCCACGTGCTGGTCGGCCTCGGCACGCATCGCACGTACCGGCTGCTCTCCTTCCTGTCGCGGATCCGCAGGAGAGCCGTGCGGCCGGCCGCCGGGCTGCGGCGCGCGGTGCGCGGCGCCGCGCTCCGGTTCCACTACCGCGTGCAGCTCCGTCTCCCGCTGCGCGCCGACCGTGCCGTCTTCTCCAGCCACCGGGGCCGGGGCCACGGCTGCAACCCGGGGGCCCTGGAGTCCGCGTTCCGCAGCTTCGCCCCGCACATCCGCACCGCGTGGATCGCGCACGACGAACACCACCACACGATCCCGGACCCGACGGACCGGCTGCGTCCCGGCACCGCGGGGTACTGGACGGCGCTCGCCCGCTCCAAGTACCTGGTGAACAACGTCGGCTTCGACCGGCGGCTGGTCAAGCGGCCCGGCCAGATCATGATCCAGACGCAGCACGGGACACCGCTGAAGCGGATGGGGCTCGACCTCCAGGACCGCCCGGCCGCCGCGCGCGACACCGACTTCGCCGAGCTGCTGCGCGATGCCGACAAATGGGACTACTGCCTGTCCGCCAACCGCCACTCCACGCTGGTCTGGGAACGCGTCTTCCCCTCCTCGTACACGACGCTGGAGTACGGGCTGCCCCGCAACGACGTGTTCCAGCACGCGACACCGGCGGACGTGGACCGGCTGCGCGCGTCGCTCGGCATCCCCGCGGGCACGGTCGCCGTGCTGTACGCGCCGACCTACCGGGACTACCGGCGCACCCAGCCGCGCACCCTGGACCTGGAGCGTGTGCTGCGCCGGCTGGGCCCGCGCTTCGTCGTGCTGACCCGCGCCCATCACCTCCACGGGGCGCCGATCGCCGGGACGGCGGGCGGCCGGGTCATCGACGTGTCCGGACATCCGAGCGTCGAGTCGCTGTGCCTCGCCTCGGACGTGCTGGTCACCGACTACTCGTCCCTGATGTTCGACTACGCGGTGCTCGACCGGCCGATCGTCGTCCTCGCGGACGACTGGGAGGCCTACGAGGCGTCCCGCGGCACCTATTTCGACCTGCGGGCCTTCCCTCCGGGCGCCCTCGCGCACGGCGAGGACGAGCTGATCGACGTGTTCGCGACCGGGCAGTGGCGCGACGCCGGTTCGGCACGGCTGCGGGCCGCGTTCCGCGAGCGGTTCTGCCCGTACGACGACGGGCGGGCCGCCGAACGGGTCGTACGGCACGTGGTGCTCGGCGAGAGCGCCGGGCTGCCCCCGTTCGTCCCCCTCACCGAACGCCGCCCGGTCCCTCCGGCCGGGACGGCCCCGGCGCGCGTCCCGGGCACCGGCAGGCCACTCGCGGGTGTCCCGGACCCCAGCCCGTCGCCCGCGAGCGTCCCGGACCCCGATCAGCCGCTCGGGGGCGTCCCCGCTCCCGGGGGCGCCGTTCCGTTGACCGAGACCCTCTGAACCGGAGTCCGCGTGCCGTCCAGTCCCTCGCGGCCCACGCCCACCCGGCCCTCCACCTGGCGGCCGGCCGGGCGCCCCGGGCGATGAATCCCCCGTTCGGCGCCCCTTGAGAGAAAGAGCAGAATGCCCCGCTTCAGCGTCATCGTGCCCACCTTCGAAGTCGCCGGGCACCTGGCCCGCGCGCTGGACTCGGTCCTGGCCCAGTCCTTCGGCGGCTTCGAGCTGATCCCGGTCTGCGACGGGCCGGACTCCCCGGCCGCGGCGGTCGCCGCCGCGTACGCGGCCCGGGACTCCCGGGTGGTCCCGGTCCATTCGCCGCCGTCGGACGGACTGAGCGCGGCACGCAACGCCGGGATCGCGGCGGCGAGGGGCACCTACCTGCTCTTCCTCGACGGGGACGACGAGCTGGCGCCGGGCGCGCTGGACGCCCTGGACACGAAGCTCTCGGCCGACGTGGACGTCCTGTACTTCGGGCATCAGCGGGTGCACTGGTGGGAGGGCGAGCCGAGCACACCCCCGCTCGACAAGGCCCCGGAGGTGCTGGGCGTGCACGTTCCGGCGTGGAGCGCCGCGTACCGCCGCGACTTCGTCGCCGAGCACGAACTGGCCTTTCCGGAAGGGCACTTCACGGACGCGGGCTGGGGCGGCCTGGTGACGGTGACGGCCGAGCGGACGGCGGTGCTGCGCACGGTCTGCGTACGGCACCGTATGCGCCGCCAGGGAAGCCGGCTCAACGCGCCGGGCGAGCACCACTTCGACCTCCTCGACCAGGTCGAGCGGGTCCTCGACCTGGCCTCGCGGCGGACCCTGCCCGCGGCCCGGCCGAAGGCGCTGTTCGGCCAGCTCTTCTCGCTGGTCCTGAAGACGGCCGCGCACCCGGACCGGGTGCCCGCGGGGCGCCGCCGGGCCTTCTTCCGCCGGGCGGGCAGGCTCTACCGGCGGCACCGTCCGGCCGGGTTCCGGGCTCCGGCGGGCAGTCTCGGTGTGCAGCACCGGCTGCTCGCGGCGGGCGCGTACAGCGCGTTCCGGGCGCTGCGCGGCACGAACCGGGCCGTCTCCGGGATCCTCCGGCGGGTGCCCCGCGGGAGGACCCTGCGTACCCGCGCGCGCTACGCCCTCCAGCTCCGTCGTCCCCTCGACGAGAACCTCGCGGTGTACTGCGCCTACTGGGGCCGGGGTTACGCCTGCAATCCGGCGGCGATCCACGCCAAGGCCCGCGAACTCGCCCCGCACATCCGCTCGGTGTTCCTGGTCGAGCCGGAGGCCGTGGACGCGCTGCCGAAGGACGTCGAGCACGCGGTGATCGGCAGCCGACGCGCCTGGGAGGTGCTGGCCCGCGCCAAGTACCTCGTCAACAACGCCAACTTCGCGGACGGTGTGGTCAAACGCCCCGGCAGCGTGCACCTCCAGACCCAGCACGGCACACCGCTGAAGAGGATGGGCGTCGACCAGTCGACCTTCCCGGTGGTGGCCGCCGCGACCGGCAGCTTCACCAGACTGCTGGCCCGGGTGGACCGCTGGGACTACAACCTCTCCTCCAACCGGCACTCCACCCAGATGTGGGAACGGGCCTTCCCGGGCGGCTACGAGGCCCTGGAGTACGGCTATCCGCGCAACGACGTCTACTGCACGGCGAGTGCCGAGGACGTGGCCCGGGTCCGCGAACGGCTCGGGGTGCCCGAGGGCAGGACGGCGCTGCTGTACGCGCCCACCCACCGCGACCACAGCACCGGTTTCGAGTCCCGGCTCGACCTGGAGGCCTTCTGCGAGGCGATCGGCGAGCGGTTCGTCGTCCTGCTGCGCGCCCACTACTTCTACGACGAGGGCCGCGGGCGCGGCAGCGGACGGATCATCGACGTGACCGGGCACCGGTCCTCCGAGGACGTCTGCCTGGCCGCCGACGCGCTGATCACGGACTACTCGTCGATCATGTTCGACTACGCCAACCTCGACCGCCCGGTCGTCGTGTACGCGGACGACTGGGAGGTCTACCGGGAGACCCGGGGCGTCTATTTCGACGTGCTGGAGGAGCCGCCGGGCCGGGTGGCGCGCACCCCGGACGAGCTGGCCGCGCTGTTCGCCGACGGCTCCTGGGCGGATCCGGCGGCCGCCGCGCTGCGGGCCCGCTTCCGTGAGCGCTTCTGCCAGTTCGACGACGGCAGGGCCGCCGAGCGGGTCGTGCGCCGCGTGCTGCTGGGCGAGTCCCCCGAGACGATCCCGCCCGTCCTGCCGCTCGCCGAACGCGTCCCGGCTCCCGCCGCGTCCATCCTCGTAAGGAGCTGACGTGCCCCGCTTCAGCGTCATCGTCCCCGTCTTCAAGGTGCAGGGCTTCCTGCGCGAGTGTCTCGACTCGGTCCTGGAGCAGTCGTACACGGACCTGGAGGTCATCGCCGTCGACGACTGTTCCCCGGACGGCTGCGGCGCGATCCTCGACGAGTACGCCGAGCGCGATCCCCGGGTACGGGTGCTGCACCTGCCGGAGAACGTGGGGCTCGGCCGCGCCCGCAACGCCGGGATGCCGCTCGCCGGCGGGGACTATCTCTTCTTCCTCGACAGCGACGACACCCTCACGCCGGGCGCGCTGCGCGCCGTCGCCGACCGTCTGGACGAGACCGCCGACCCCGATGTGCTGGTCTTCGACTACGCGCGCACCTATTGGTGGGGCGGCACCCGCAGGAACGTGCTCGCGCGGGTCCTCGCGGAGGCCGGCCCCGGCACCTTCACCGCGGCCGAACACCCGGAGATCCTCGATCTGCTGATGGTGGTGTGGAACAAGGTCTACCGCCGCGCGTTCGTCGAACGGGAGGGTTTCGCCTTCCCGCCCGGGTACTACGAGGACACGCCCTGGACGTTCCCGGTGATGCTCAGCGCGGAGCGGATCGCGGCGCTGGACCGGATCTGTCTGGCCTACCGCCAGCGGCGGCAGGGCAACATCCTGTCCACCACCAGCCGCAAGCACTTCGACATCCACGACCAGTACGAGCGGGTCTTCGCGTTCGTCGGCTCCAGGCCCGAACTCTCCCACTGGCGCCCGTTCCTGCACCGCAAGATGGGCGAGCACTGCCTCGACATCCTCTCCAAGGAGGACCGGCTGCCGCAGGAGGACAAGGCCGAGTTCTTCCGGCTGACGGCCGCGCTCTTCCGCAAGCACAAGGCCGGCCCCGTACCGGCCGAACTGCGTCTTCTGGAGGGCGGTTTCACCCGCTACCGGGTGCGGCGCCGGACGGACCGCGCGGGCCGGGAACTGGGCCGGCGCGGACAGCAGGCCCGCCGGGTCGTCGCCGCGCGGGTCGAGCGCGGCTGGTCCGCGGTGCACAAAAACCGGCCGCTGGACCCGCACCTGGCGGTGTACTCGGCGTTCTCGCACCGGGGGGTCCTCGGCGATCCCGCGGCGGTGTACACCGCGGCACGCGAACTCGCCCCGCACGTGCGGGGGGTGTGGGTGGTGCGCGACGAGGAGCAGGCGGCGCTGCTCCCGCCGGACACCGAGCACGTCCTGCTCGACTCGCCGCGCTACCGCCGGATCACCGCGCGGGCCACGTACTTCGTGAACAACGTCAACTGGCCCGGTTCGCTGGTCAAGCGCCCCGGAAGCGTCCACATCCACACCCATCAGGGCACCCCGCTGAAGTACATGGCCGCGGACCTGCTGCACAAGCCGGGCGCGCGGCACGGCGTCGACGTGCCGCAGATGCTGCGCCGCGCCGACCGCTGGGACTACAGCCTGGTCGCCAACCGGCACTCGGAGCTGGTCTGGGAGCGCGCCTACCCCTGCCACTTCACCTCGCTGCGCAGCGGCAGCCCCCGCAACGACGTCCTGGTGCGGGCCCGGCCCGGGGACGGGGCGGCGGCCCGCGCGCGCCTCGGGATCCCGGCCGGGAACCGGGTGGTGCTGTACGCGCCGACGCGCCGCGAGTACGTCCGCGGCGGGCATGCCGAGCGGCTGGACCTGGCCGCGTTCGCGGAGGACCTCGGCGCGGACCACACCCTGGTCGTACGGCTGCACCCCTCGCTCGCGGAGGGCCCGGCGCGCGGGATGGGGCTGGCCGAACTGCACCGGCGCGGTGTCGTGCTCGACGCGACGGACGTGCCGCGCGTCGAGGACGTGATGCTCGCCGCCGACGCCCTGGTGACCGACTACTCGGCCCTCATGTTCGACTACGCCAACCTCGACCGGCCCATCGTGCTCCTCGCCGACGACTGGGGCGCGTACGCGGCGAGCCGGGGCGCCTATTTCGACATCACGGCCGACGCGCCGGGCCATGTGGCCCGCACCCAGCGGGAGTTGGGGCGGCTGTTCGCGTCGGGGGCCTGGCGGGACGGGGAGTCGGAGCGGCTGCGGGCCGGATTCCGTGAGCGGTTCTGCGAGTTCGACGACGGCCGGGCCGCCGAGCGGGTGGTGCGGACGCTGATGCTCGGTGAACCGCTCGGGCCGCCGTCGACGATCGCCCCCCTGCCCGCCCAGGCGGGCCACGACGTCCTCGCGACCTCATGACCGGTCCCACGACCGGCCCTTCGGAGGGCCCCGTGCCGGGACCCGCGAACGCACCCGCGAAGAGCCCGGCGCCGGCACCGGCCGACAGCCCGGCTCGGGGACCCGTGAACGGACCCGCGGACAGCCCCGCGCGGGGCCTCTCGGCCGGCACGGCGGCCGGCGCCCCGGGCGGCTCCGGCGGCTCCGCCCGGAACCGCGCTCTCCCGCCGGGGTTCCGGGCCCGGATCCCGCGCGCGCTGCGTTCGGCCCGTGCCCGGGTGATCCTGATCGCCGTCGTCTTCGCCGTCCTCCAGCTCGCCAACGTCACCAACCGGGACACCCCCGACACCAAGAACTACCTCTCGTACGCGCTGGACCTGAGCGGCCACAGCAAGCAGGAGGCCGCCGCACTGACGATCGACTACGTGTGCGCGGGCAAGGCGTCCGTCGCCCGGCGCAACCAGGCCGTCGACGTGGTGCGCTTCCACCGCGCGAGCCCGACGCGCCGGGTCCTCGCCGAGTGCCGGCGCGAGCAGTGGCGGGGCGTGTCCGCACGGCTGGCGGCCGGGCGGACGACGGGACACGCCGTGCCCTTCATGCCGCCCCGCTTCATGCGGATCTTCGAGGCGCGGCCGGGGTATCCGGTGCTGCTGGTGCCGTTCGTCACGCTGCTGGGGGTGACCTGGGGCCTGTGGGCCTCGGCCGTGACCGTGACGGTGGCCGGGGGCGTCCTCGTCTTCCTTCTCCTGCGCACCCTGCGCGCCTCCACCGGCGCGGCCCTGACCGGGCAGGCCCTCTACTACGTCCTGCCGTGCGGTACGACGGCGATGCGCCCGATGACCGAGGGCCTGATGATGGCCGTGACCCTCGCGGCCCTGTGGGGCTGCGCGCTGGTCCTGGAGGGCCGCGCGCGGGCCGGGACCTGGCTGGTCGGCGGCTCCCTGGCGGTCCTGTTCACGGTGAAGCACTCGCAGGCGCTGTTCCTCGGGCTGTGCCTGGGCGCCTCGTGCGTGGTGCTGCTCGCGCGCCGGCGCCGGTGGGACGGACCGCTGCGGACCCTGGGCGTGGTGGCGGGCTGCGGCGTGCTGGCCACCGTGCTGCTCGCGAAGGCGCTGCACTACCCGTCCCAGTCGGAGAGCGTGCAGGATCTGCTCACCGGGCATTACGCACGTCCGGACCGCGTCCGTCCGTGGCCGGAGTTCCTCCATCTGGAGGCCGCCTTCTGGATCGAGTGGGCGCGGCGCCAATTGTGGGAGCCGCTGTTCCTCGCGGCCGTGGTGGCGGCCGGGTGGGGGGTGCTGCGCGGGCACCGGGCCTTCGGCGTCTTCCTGCTGGCGGCGGCGGGCACCGGGGTGCTCAACCAGGCCGCGCACCCCGACATCAACGTCTGGGGCGACCGGCTGATCGTGCTGCTGTGGCTGCTGCCGGCGGTGGGCCTTCCGCTGCTTCTCGACGCGGTCGTCCGGCCGGGCGCGCGGATGCCGGGAAGCCTGGTTCCGGGGCCGTCGCGCAGGGAGTCCGAGGTCACCCGATGAGGTGATCCCCGGCTAGGCCGCCGTTCGGGGCGGGCATATAGGGCAGATGCCGGAAACCGCCGATCCCCGCTCCCCCACCGCCCGATGAGCGCCGATGTCGTCACGCGGCGGGAGGCCGTCCGCGGCGCGACCGCGCTGCGCGGCCGGGGCTCCTGGCGTCCGACGCCGTACCAGGTGTGCGGCGGCCTGTTCTGGCTGGTGATGACGCTCGCCTACTGGCGGATCCCGTTGTGCTGCGACGCGGGCCAGCACGCGGCGGTCGTCGAACGTCTGCGGGCGGACCTGCTGCGTCCGCGGCATCCCATGGCGGACCTGCCGGGCGCGGGCAGCCCGTACTACTCGCCGTACGCGGTGGCCCAGGGCGCCTTCGCCCGGCTGACCGGACTCGGCGGCTGGGCGGTGGTGCGGCTGTCGGGGCCCGTCAACCTGCTGGTGCTGCTGACCGGCATCGGCCGCTTCACCCGCGTGCTGACGCCCCGTCGCGCGGCGCCGGTCCTCTGCCTGTTCGCGATGGTACTGCTGTGGGGCACGGAGCGGGCCTGGTGGAGCGGCTACCTCGGGCTGATGTCGATGACCGGCAACCTGGGCTATCCCTCGACGTTCGCCATCGGACTGGCCTTCTGGGCCTGGGCGTTCACGGGCCGGCGCGCCGCGGGCACCGCCGGCCCGGTCCGGTTCGTGGGCCCGGGCGGCCTCGGGAGCCGGTGGGGGTACGCGGCCCTCGGCGCCCTGTACGGACTGATCCTGCTCGTGCATCCGATCACGTCGGTCGCGGCGGTGCTCGGCGGGGTGGCGTTCGTGGCGGGCGGGCAGCGAGGGTGGCGTCCGGCGGTGGCGGGCCGGTGGCTGCTCGCGGGCGCGGCGGCGCTCCTCGTCGCGTACGGATGGCCCTACTTCGACGTCTTCGCGCTGACCGGGGACCGCAGCGTGGACGCCATGCACGAGCGGCTGTACGAGGGGATGCCCGGGCACTTCTGGCTGGCCCTGATCGGGGTGCCCGCGCTGTGGCTGCGGGCCCGGCGCGTCCGGCGGGGCGGGGGCCACGGGTGGCGCGATCCGCTGGTGCTGATGTTCGCGCTGGAGTGCGCGGCGGTGGGGTACGGCTGGGTGAGCGGGCACTACACGTACGGCAGGATCCTCGGGCTCACGCTGGTGCCGCTCCAGTTCGCGCTCGGGGTGGAGCTGGCGGAGCCGCGACCGTGGGGGCCGTGGCGGCGGCTGCTGGGCGGGGCCGCGGCCGCGGGCGCCCTGACCGGGTTCCTGACCGTGCACGCGGGGGCGGTGGTGCCGCGCTCGCTCGACCCGGTCGGTTTCGACCAGCCGCCGCGCTGGCCGACGTACGACTGGGCGGCGCGGCACATCCGGCCCGGCGAGGCGGTCGTCACGGACGGGTACTACTCGGTCCACCTGCTCGCGGGCTACGGCCCGGATCTCGCGGCCCCCGCCTGGCCCGACCCCGCTCTCGCCGAGAGCGAGCGGCTGCGCAGGCTCGCGGCGGTCCGCGCCTGTCTCGACCCGTCCTCGACCCGGGCCGAACGCGCCGCCGTCGCCCGCCGGTACCACGTCCGCTGGCTGCTGCTGACGCGCTGGCGGCAGGTGCCCGAGGAGGCGACGGTCGTGGCGTGGAGCCGGGAGACGGGGGAGGTGCTGGCCCGGATCGGCCCGGGGCCCGGCACCCGCACCGGTGCGGCGGCCGGTGCAGGAGCCGGCGCGAAGGGCGGTGCGGGTACCGGGGTGAAGGCCGGTGCGGCGGTCCGTGCCGCTCGATGACGAACCGTCCGGCACCGGCCGTCTCGACGCCGGTTACTCGATGACGAGCTCGACGGGGATGTTGCCGCGGGTGGCGTTGGAGTAGGGGCAGACCTGGTGGGCCTGCTCGACCAGCTTGCGGCCGGTCGCCTCGTCCACGGTGTCGGGCAGCTCGACGCGGAGCGTGACGGCCAGGCCGAAGCCCTCGCCCTGCTTGCCGATGCCCACCTCGCCGGTCACCGCGGCCTGCGTGACGTCGACCTTCGCGGCGCGGCCGACCAGGCCGAGGGCGCTCGCGAAACAGGCCGCGTACCCGGCGGCGAACAGCTGCTCGGGGTTGGTCCCCTGGCCGCTGCCGCCCATCTCCACCGGAATGCCCAGCTGGAGGTCGAGCGTGCCGTCGGAGCTGACGGCACGGCCCTCGCGGCCGTGGGTGGCGGTGGCGACAGCGGTGTAGATCGCGTCCATGGGGACCATCCCTCTCAAGTCGGAATCCTGGCGGGGGCCGCCGGTCCGGTGGCCTCACGACCTGAATTAGAGCACGCAATTCAGTTGTGCACAACTTAATTGCTCGCTAGAGCTATCCTGAGGGCATGACCGCAACACCCGCCCCGAGCCCCGAGGCCCCCGCCACGGCGGACTTCCTCCGCCTCGACGAGCAGATCTGCTTCTCGCTGAACGCCGCCTCGCGCGCCTTCGGCGGCGTCTACCGCGTCCTCCTGAGGGACCTCGGGATCACCTACCCGCAGTACCTGGTGATGCTGGTGCTGTGGGAGCACGGCGAGCTGCCCGTGAAGAAGGTCGGCGAGCATCTGCGGCTCGACTCGGGGACCCTGTCGCCGCTGCTGAAGCGGCTGGAGGCGGCCGGGCTCGTACGGCGGGAACGCAGCGCGCGCGACGAGCGGTCCGTGCGGGTGCGGCTCACCGAGGAGGGGTCCGCGCTGCGGGAGCGCGCGCTGGACGTGCCGCGCCGGATCGCGGCCGCTACCGGGGCGGACCTGGAGGAGATCCGAGAGCTCCGGGCCCGGCTCGACCGGCTGACGGCGGCACTGGACGAGGCAGCCCTGTCCCAGGCCCCGGGGTGTACGTAGTCCGGCGCACGTAGAGGCGCAGCGTCACGCCTCTGCGGACGACCCGCTCCAGGGGCACGAACTGCTCGCGGACCACGGCGAGCTTGAGGCGCTCGGCCGCCTCGGCCGGGGACCAGGACCAGCGCGTCGCGAAGGGCGCGGCGACCAGCCACACCCGGTCGAGCCGGTCCAGCCTCCGGCGCAGTTCACCGGGGCCGGCCTCGCGCCCGTACAGGGTTCCGGAGGCGGGCGCGGGGACGGCCAGCGCGATGTCGTCGATCCCGCGGAAGCCCTTCGGGTACGCCAGTGCCGCGCGCCGCGCGAGGGACGGCAGGAACAGCACCGGGTCGCCGGGGCGCAGTTCGCGGCCGGCGAGGGCGGAGACGGCGGCCAGGTTGTCGGGGCGGCGGTCGGGACTGCGGTCCGCGCGCAGCAGCGGGAGCTGGACGGCGAGCACGAGGGCCACGGCGAGGACGCCGGTGGGGACCGCGTGGGGCAGCAGCCGCGGCAGCCTCGTCGCGAGGTGGTCGGCTCCGGCGGCCGCGAGCAGCGGGGCCCCGGCGAGGGCGTACAGGACGTAACGCTCGTCGTAGAACGGCCGCCAGTGGGACACCGCCAGCAGCACGCCCGGGGGCACGGCCACCAGGGGCAGGGCGACGGCCGGGAGCGAGAGGGTGCCGCGCGGGGGCCGCTCGGGCCGGAACGCGAGGGCGGCGAGGACCAGGTACGGCACGATCACGAGCCGGGCCGGTCCGGTGAACAGCCCGAGCAGCCGTCTCGCGCTGGCGAGGCCGGTGCGCGGCAGCCAGGCGACCTGCGCGGACTGGCCGTGGGAGACCAGGAGGAGGGGCGCCAGCACCAGGGCCGTGGCCGCGGCGGCGAGGGCCCAGGCCCGCCACACCCGCGCCGGTACGCGGGCGAGCGCCAGTGTCGTGGCGTGGGCGAGGAGCAGCAGCAGGGCCATTTCGTGCAGCAGGCAGGTCACGGTGACCGTCGCCCCGTAGGCGAACCAGGGGCCGGGCCGGGTGGACCGGGCGGCCCGGACCAGCAGCAGGGTGGCTCCGGCCGCCCCGGCCGCGACGAGCGCGTAGGAGCGGCCCTCCTGGGCGAAGTGGCCGGTCATGGGGGTGACGGCGTACAGCAGGCCCGCCCACAGGCCGACGCGCGGACGGCTCAGACGGGCCCCGAGTGCGGCCACGAGCCCGGCGGTCGCGGCGGCGCCGCAGACGGAGGGCAGCCGCAGGGCGATCTCGCCGGGATGCGGGGCGAGGACGGGGTGCATGAGGAGGTAGTACAGGCCGTGCACGGCGTCCACGGTGTGCAGCAGGTGCCAGATCTGGGGCACCGAGCGCTGCGCGACCTGGAACGTCACGGCCTCGTCACGCCACATGCCGCCGCGGTCGAGTCCCCACAGGCCGATCCCGGACATGACCAGGACGGGCGCGAGGACGGACAGGACCACGGCCGCCGCCTCCCGACGCCGGGCCTCCCACCGCCGGGCCCTCCACCGCCCGGCCTCCCGCCGCCGGGCCTCCCGCCGCCCGGCCACCGGATGCCGGGCCACCGGGCGCGGAGTCGTCGTCGGCCTCATCCACGCGTACACCATGGGGGCGATTTTTTGCTATTAAACAACCTTTGATCGGTATTGACGGCGTATCGCACGGTACGACCCATCCATGCGGCTTACGATCCGGACTTGATGAGCGTCATCCGGAACCGCCGCCCGCCCGCCCTCGCCGCCGCCTGGCTCGCCACCCGCGCCCTGATGCTGTGGCTCCTCGCCCACGACCGGCTCGCCCCGCTCGGCAGGGGCGGGGTGTCCCGCGAGGTGAACCATCTGTACTTCCACTGGTACGGCGTGCTGTCCCAGGGCGCGTTCCCGGCGGGCGACCGGCTGTGGCAGTACCCGCCGGGCGCCGGCCCGGTGCTGCTGGCGCCCGGACTGCTGCCGTGGCTGACGTACTTCACCGCGTTCGTGGCCTGCGCGCTCGCCGCCGACGCGGTGATCGCCGTCGTCCTCACCCGCGCGGGGCTGCGCTCCGGCCGCAGTTCGCGCGGCGCCTGGCTGTGGGTGCTGGGCCTGCCCCTCCTGCTGCACATCCCGCTCGCCCGGTACGACGTGCAGGTCACCGCCTTCGCCGTCGTCTCCCTGCTGGCGCTCTCGCACCGTCCGCGTGTGTGCGGCGCGTTCGCCGCGATGGGGGCGCTGGTCAAGGTCTGGCCCGCGCTGGCGCTGATCGGAACCCCCCGGGGCCGCACCACCCGCGAGGTGTGGACGTCGGCGGCGGTCACCGCGGCCGCACTGCTCGCCGTCCTCGCGGCCGTCTTCAGCGGCCCCTTCGACTTCCTGCGCCAGCAGAGCGGCCGGGGTGTCCAGATCGAGTCCCTCGGCGGCACGGTGCTGGGCTTCGCGCGCCACGCCGGCTGGCCGGGCACGGCCCGCTACCAGTACGGCGCGATGGAGTTCGTCGGTCCGTACACCGGCGCGGTCGCGGCCTGCTCGCTCGCCCTGACCGTCGCCGCGTTCGGGCTCCTGCTGCTGTGGCGGGTCCGCGCGCGGCGCTGGACGGCGGCCACCCCGTACGACGCGGCGCTCACGGCCGTCCTGCTGTTCACCGTGACGAGCCGGGTGATCAGCCCCCAGTACATGGTGTGGCTGCTGGGCCTCGCCGCCGTCTGCCTGACCTCGCGGCACACCACACAGCGCCCGGTCGCCGCGCTGATCGTGGCGGCGACGGCGGTCAGTTCGGTGGTGTACCCGGGGCTGTACGGCGACGTGGTGGACAGCACCTGGACGGGCTGCCTGCTGATGCTCGTACGCAACGGCCTGCTGGCCACGGCGGCGGGGATGTCGTTCGTACGGCTGTGGCGGTCGGGCCTGTCCACGGCCGACCCGCGCCGTCGTGTGCCGGCCGGGCGGGAGCGCGGCACTCACCGGGTTCCCACCGGGCTCCGGACGCGACAGTGACCGCCTCCTGACGGAGAATTACCCGCAATCCCTACGATTCCGGCCCGTGGATCACATGAACCCTCACCAGGCGAAGGTCAGCGTCGTCGTCATCGGGTACGACGACGCCGCCCATGTGGCGGACGCCGTGCGCTCGGCGCTCGCCCAGGGTCCGGCCGTGCGCGAGGTGATCGCCGTGGACGACCGCTCGACGGACGGCAGCCCCGCCCTCCTCGACGCGCTCGCCGAGGGGGAACCGCGCCTGCGGGTGATCCACCGGCCGGCCAACAGCGGCGGCTGCGGCAGCCCGCGCAACGACGGCATCGACGCGGCCACGGCCCCGTACCTGATGTTCCTGGACAGCGACGACGTCCTGCCTCCCGGCGCGGTGGACGCGCTGCTCGCCGCCGCCGAGGAACACCACGTCCAGGTCGCGGCCGGACTGTGCGTGCGCCGCGAACTGCCCTCGGGCCGCGAGGTCCCCTGGGAACGCGCGCTCTACGCGCGCCCCGCCCTGATATCCCGCCCCTCGCGCCGCCTCCGTCTCGCCCACGACACCCTCTGCGTCAACAAGCTGTACCGCACCGGCTTCCTGCGCGAGCACGGCATCCGCTTCCCCGAAGGCCGCTACCCCTACGAGGACTTCGTGTTCACCGCGCGGGTGCTGGCCGCCGCGCCGCGCATCGCGCTGATCCCCGACACGGTGTACATCTGGCACGTGCGGCGCGCCGCGGAACACCTGTCCATCTCGCTCGACCGCGCCGGCATCGGCAACTGGCGGGCACGGACCGAGGCGAACCGGGCGGCGTACGAGATCCTCTCGAGCGCCGGGGAGAAGCAGCTCGCGCGGGCCGTGCACGCCAAGTTCCTCGACCACGAGCTGCGGATGTACACGCGCGAACTGGAACTGCGCGCTCCCGGCTACCGCAGCGCCTGGTGGGACCTCACCCGGGCGTACCTGTCGACGTTCGACGCGGCCGACTTCACCGTCAACCCGGCCGCCCCCGGACGCCTCGTCGCCCGCGTGATCCTCGCCTGCCCCGCCCCGCGCGACCTGCCCCGACTGAGGGAGCTCGCGGCCCGCCCGGCCCGGCTGCTCCCGCCCTACGCCCGCGACGGCGACGGCACCCCCGTGTGGTCCGCCGACCTGCCCGAGGTGACCCTGGAGCACTTCCTGGACCGGCCCGCCCACCTGCTGCCCGCCGCCGTCGACGCGGAACTGCGCCCCCGCGCGCGGGGCACCCGCCTGCGGCTGCGCCTGCACGAGCTGTACGGGCGGATGGCCGCGGCCGGTCCCGCCTCGGTGGACCTGGAGTTCGTCCACCGGGAGGAGGGGCGGGTGGGCCTGAGCGGCACGGCGGCCCTGGTGGCCGACCGGCACGGCGACTCCTGGTGCGCGGAGACGCCCGTGGAGCTGTCGGCCCTGGGCGCGGGCACCTGGGATCTGCGCCTGGCCGTGCGCTTTCACGACGGTACGAGCCGGGTGGTGTCGGCGCACGCGCTCGGCGGCCCCGGTCTGCTGCGCCGCCGCGCGGTCGCGGACGCCCACCACGGTGTTCTCCTCGTGCGGCCGTACCGGACGCACGCGGGGGCACTGGGCCTGCGGACGGCGTCCGGCTGGCGAGGAACGACCGGGGTGGTGTCCCGAAGGCTCCGTCGCCTGCTTCACTGATACGCGGACGCGGAGACGCGAGGCGCGGACGCCGACACCGTCACGCGGGACCGCCTCTCCCCGGCCGCAGGCACACGGTCCGGCACCACGGACCCACTGACGAGGGGAACGGCCTCACATGACCTGGCTGATCACCGGCGGCGCCGGCTACATCGGAGCGCACGTCGTCCGCGCGCTGCGCGAGGCGGGCGAACAGGCCGTGGTGTACGACGACCTGTCCACGGGGATCGCCGAGCGGGTGCCGTCGGACGTTCCGCTGGTGGTCGGCACGACCCTGGACGGCGACCTGCTGGCCCGGACGCTCACGGAGCACTCCGTCACCGGTGTGGTCCACCTGGCGGCGAAGAAGCAGGTCGGCGAGTCCGTGGAGCTGCCCCTGCACTACTACCGGGAGAACGTCGAGGGCCTGCGCGTCCTGCTGGAGGCGGTGACCGCGGCCTCGGTGACCGCGTTCGTCTTCTCGTCCTCGGCCGCGGTGTACGGGATGCCGGACGTGGACCTGGTGACGGAGGAGACGCCGTGCGCGCCGCTGAGCCCGTACGGCGAGACGAAGCTGGCGGGCGAGTGGCTGGTGCGCGCGACCGGCCGCGCGACGGGTCTGTCCACGGCCTGTCTGCGCTACTTCAACGTGGCCGGCGCGGCGGCCCCCGAACTGGCCGACGTGGGGGTCTTCAACCTCGTCCCCATGGTCTTCGAGAAGCTGACGGACGGCGCCCCTCCGCGCGTCTTCGGCGACGACTACCCGACGCCGGACGGCACCTGCGTGCGCGACTACATCCACGTGGTCGACCTGGCCGAGGCGCATGTGGCCGCGGCCCGCGCCCTCCGGTCCTCCCCCGGCACCGGCCTGACCCTCAACATCGGCCGCGGCGAGGGTGTCTCGGTCCGCGAGATGATCGACCGCATCAACGTGCTCACCGGCCACGCCCTGCCCCCGGTCACCGCCCCGCGCCGCCCCGGCGACCCGGCCCGCGTCGTCGCCTCCGCCGACCGCATCGCCGACGAACTGGGCTGGAAGGCCCGCTACGACGTCGAGGACATGATCACCTCGGCCTGGTCCGGCTGGCTCCGCCACCACCCGAACGCGAACCGGAGCTAGTGCCGCGGCACTAGCTCTTCTCCCTGTCCGGACTCTCCGGACTCCCCCACCAGCCGCCGGCCCCCTCCGGACTCCGCCTCCCGGCAGCCTCCTCGGCGACCGCCCCGGGACAGCCGCCTTCGACCGTGCCTCCGGGAGGGCACGGCGACCCCCCGCGAACCGATCGCGTCGCCCTGTCCGGACCCGTGCCGCCGGCGGCCGGGCTCACGGAGCTCGTGCTCCCGTTGCCCGGGGAACGGCCCCGACGGGCCCAGACCGGGCGCGGGCGGGTCCGACCGGGCGCGGGCGGGTCAGAGCGCCTTGAGTGCCGCCGCCGTGGCCCGGGCCAGGCTGGCCAGGTAGCCCTTGGGGACCTTGGGGCCGCGGACGACCACCGCGCGCCAGTACAGCGGGCCCGACATCAGGTCCAGCGCGAGCTCGACGTCGACGCCCTCCCGGATCTCGCCCCGCGCGACGGCCGACGCGACGATCCCGCTCGCCACCGACTGCTGGCCCTCCCGCAGCGCCGCCTGCATGGCGTCCGCGATCTCGGGGTTGCGGGCCGCCTCGGCCTGGAGGTCGGGGATGATCTGGCCGGCCACCGGGTGCCGCAGGGCACGCGAGGTGACCTCGTACAGCAGCCGCAGATCGCCCTCGAGGGAACCCGTGTCCGGTGCGGGAAGCCCCTGGACCGCGATCGCCGAGACCAGGTCGAGCACGAGATGGAGCTTGGAGCGCCAGCGCCGGTACACCGCGGTCTTGCCGACGCCCGCACGGCGGGCGATGCCCTCGATGGACATCCTGGCGTAGCCGACGGACGCGAGTTCCTCGAAGACGGCGGCGCGGATCGCCTCCGTGACGTCCTCGCGCAGGACGGCCGCACCGGCGGGAGCCCGGCGCCGCCTGGGCTTCCCGTCGGCAGGCGCGGGCGTGGCGGCACTCGCGGCTGTGTCGGCGTTCGTCGTCATACGGACCAGCATAGGGCGTTACGACGAAACGGTTGCGTTCCGACGTCGACTGGGCCTACTCTCGCGTTACGACGATACGGTCCCGTTCCGACGTAAGAAAACGGCAGGAAAACCCGTCGGAAAGGTTTCGGGGCCGACCGCACCCCCACCCCCCGAGCGAAAGCAACGGATGTGAGCCAGGTCCTCAACACACCGCCCCCGACAGCGTCACCGGTCGCCCCCACCGACGACGCCGCGGCCCTCGCCGCCCGGTACGGCCTCACCGTCAGCGGAGCTCGCCCGAGCCTGCCCGCGTACGTCCGCCAGTTGTGGGCACGGCGCCACTTCATCACCGCCTTCGCCACCGCCAAGCTCACCTCGCAGTACAGCCAGGCCAAGCTGGGCCAGGTGTGGCAGGTGATGACCCCGCTGCTGAACGCGGCGGTCTACTACTTCATCTTCGGCATCCTGCTCGGCACCAAGCACGGCGTGCCGGACTACGTCCCGTTCCTGGTCACCGGCGTCTTCGTCTGGACCTTCACCCAGAGCTCGATCATGGCGGGCACCCGGGCGATCTCCGGCAACCTCGGCCTGGTCCGCGCCCTGCACTTCCCGCGCGCCGCGCTGCCGGTGTCGTTCGCCCTCCAGCAGCTCCAGCAACTGCTGTTCTCGATGGCCGCGCTGGTCGTCATCCTGCTGTGCTTCGGCGTCCCGGTCAGCGTCTCGTGGCTGCTCGCGGTGCCCGTGCTGGTGCTCCAGTTCATGTTCAACGCGGGTGTCGCGATGATCGTGGCCCGGATGGGCGCCAAGACGCCGGACATCGCGCAGCTCATGCCCTTCCTGCTGCGCACCTGGATGTACGTCTCGGGTGTCATGTGGAGCATCGACAAGGTACTCAGCAACAACAAGCTGCCGCACTGGGCGATGGTCCTGCTGGAGAGCAACCCGGCGGCCGTCTACATCGACCTGATGCGCTTCGCGCTGATCGACAGCTTCCACGCGCACCAGCTGCCGCACCATGTCTGGGCGCTCGCGGTGGGCTGGGCGCTGGTCGCCGGAGTCGGCGGCTTCATCTACTTCTGGAAGGCTGAGGAGACGTACGGCCGTGGCTGACATCATCACGCAGGACACCCAGCCGCAGGACGCCGTGAGCGCGGCCGCCCCCGCGGCCGACGCCGCGCGCATCCCGACCGTCGTCGCGGACCGCGTCGACATCGTGTACCGCGTCAACGGCACCGGTGCCGGACGGGGCAGCGCCACCGCCGCGCTCAACCGCATCCTGCGCCGCAAGCAGTCCGAGAAGGCGTCGGGCGTCCGCAAGGTCCACGCGGTCAAGTGCGTGTCCTTCACCGCCTACCGCGGCGAGGCCATCGGCCTGATCGGCACCAACGGCTCCGGCAAGTCCACGCTGCTCAAGGCGGTCGCGGGCCTGCTCCCGGTGGAGAACGGCAAGATCTACACCGACGGCCAGCCCTCGCTGCTCGGCGTGAACGCGGCCCTGATGAACGACCTCACCGGCGAGCGGAACGTCTACCTCGGCGGTCTCGCCATGGGCATGTCCCGTGATCAGGTCAGGGAGCGTTACCAGGAGATCGTCGACTTCTCGGGCATCAACGAGAAGGGCGACTTCATCACCCTGCCCATGCGGACGTACTCCTCCGGCATGGCGGCCCGGCTGCGCTTCTCGATCGCGGCGGCCAAGGACCACGACGTGCTGATGATCGACGAGGCCCTCGCGACCGGGGACCGCTCCTTCCAGAAGCGCTCCGAGGCGCGCATCCGTGAGCTGCGCAAGAGCGCGGGCACGGTGTTCCTGGTCAGCCACAACAACAAGTCGATCCGCGACACCTGCGACCGCGTGCTGTGGCTGGAGCGCGGCGAGCTGCGCATGGACGGCCCGACCGCGGACGTCCTCAAGGAGTACGAGAAGTTCACGGGCAAGTAGGCGCCGGCACAAGGGCGCGTACGCACGTACCGCGTGAGCGGTGACCGGGGCGGGGCCGTCGACGGCCCCGCCCCGGTCCTCGTGCCACCCCCGCGAGCTCGGCGCCCCGGACCGCTCAGCGCTCCAGGAACGCTCAGCGCTCCAGGAACGCTCAGCGCTCCAGGAACGCGAACAGTTCCTCCCACCTGCGGACGACCTCGTCCGTGGTGAAGCGCCGGATGTTCGCGCGCGCCGCCTCGCCCATGGAGTCCCGCAGCGCCTTGTCGGACATCAGCGTGTCGAGCCGGCGGGCCAGTTCACCGGTGTTGCCGAGGGTGGCCAGCAGACCGTCCTCGCCGTCCCGGACGATCTCGCGGACGCCCGGCGCGCAGTCGAAGGCGGCGCACGGCAGACCGGCGGCCATCGCCTCCATGAGGGCGAGCGGGAAGCCCTCGCCGCGCGAGGAGAGCACGAAGACCGAGCCGCCGCGCAGCGCGCCGGGGACGTCGCTCGTCCGCCCCATCCAGTCGACCGAGTCGTCGAGCCCGAGCGCGGTGCACTGCTTCCTCAGGATCTCCTCGTCCTCGTCCTCGCCCGAGCCGTAGACGCGCAGCCGCCAGTCGGGGTGGAGCGGGGCGACCTCGGCCCAGGCGTCGAGGAGCATGTCGATGCCCTTCTGGTCGTGCAGCCGGCCCATGCTGACGACGGCGTTCCCGGTACGCGGCGAGGGCACCTCGGGCATGAACGGCAGGGGGTTCGGCATGAAGGAGGCGTTGTTCATGCCCTGCCCGATCCACAGGTCGGCGTCCTCACGGGTGAGCGCGAGCATCCGGTCGACGTCCCTGTAGTGCTTCAGGACCCGCCTGAAGCGCGAGGTCGTCCGGCAGTACTCGTAGGACTCGTGGCTCATCCCGATGACGGTCGGCCCGCCGGTGTCGGCGAGCTCCACCCACTCCATGGCCCACACCTGGGTGACGATCACGACCGCACCGGGGCGCGCGGCCCGGAACAGCGCGGTCAGTTCGGCGGCCTTCTCCCGCATGCCCGCCGCCCGCTCGGCACGCGCTCTGCGCCCGGCGACGTCGAGCCGCCCCCCGAAGCCGCCCGCCGGTCCCACCCGGGGAGGGTGGATGTCGTACAACGTCGTGGTGGGGTAAGGGAGTTCGCCCAGTTCCTGGGGAACGGCGGGCCGGGTCACGCCCACCACGCGCACGCGGTGACCGCGCTCGGTGAAGAGCCGGGCCATCTGGTGCGACCAGGTCGTCACCCCGCCCAGTTCGTCGACGCTGTTGGAGACGAAGAAGATGTCCCGCTGCGCAGGGCCGGTCATCCACGCCTCCAGTGCCCGAAGAACTGGTCGACGACGCTCCGGGCCGCCGTTCCCTTGTCGTACTCGCCGAAGTCGGCGAGGAACTGCTCGCGCCGGGGCGCGTACTTGACGCTCTGTTCCTCCAGCGAGCCGAGCACCGTGTGCAGTTCGTCCTCGGTCCGCACCACGGGTCCCGGTGCCCGCTCCAGCAGGTCGAAGTAGGTTCCGCGGTCCTCGTGCACGTACGCGTCGTAGTCGTACGCGAAGAAGAACATCGGGCGGTCGAGGAGGGCGTAGTCGAACATCACGGACGAGTAGTCGGTGATCAGAGCGTCGGCGAGGGCGAGCAGCGGGGTCATGTCGTGGTGGGCGGTGACGTCGACGACCCGGCCGCGCACGGACGGCGGGAGCACGACGTGGTTCAGGTAGTGGGAGCGGACCAGCAGGACGTAGCGGTCGCCGAAGGTGTCGGCGAAGCGCTCGACGTCGAAGGGCAGCTCGAACCGCTTCTTTCCGTTGCCGCGACTGCGGAAGGTCGGGGCGTACAGGAGGATCTGCCGGTCGTCGGGGATGCCCAGCTCCGCCGCCAGCGGTCCGCGTTCGCGCCCGTCACCGGCCGTCTCCCGCTGTCTGGCCCGCACGAGCGCGTCGTTGCGCGGGTACCCGACCCGCAGCAGGGTCCGTTCCTGGAGCCGGAACGCCCGCGCGAGGGTGCGCACGTCGTGCTCGGAGCGGATGAGGAACCGGTCGAAGCGGTCCAGTGTCTTCTGCTGTTCGGCCTGCGCCTCACGGGACTTGAGCTTCCATTCGGCCTCGTCGAAGCCCATCCGTTTGAGCGCGGAGCCGTGCCACGTCTGGATGTACGTCGTGCCCGGCCGCTTGGTCAGCTTCAGCGGGTAGCTCTGGTTGTCGACCCAGAACTCGGCCTGCGCCAGGGCCCTGAGATACGGCAGCGACCAGCGGCGTACGAGGGTGGCGTCGTCCGGGAAGCCGTCCGGGCTGCCGCTGTACGCCCAGACCGGCTCGAACTCCAGCCCCTGGCGGCGCATCTCCTCGTAGACCGCCCGGGGGCTGTCGCTGTACTGGCGGCCCAGATGGCTCTCGAAGACGACGAGCCCCGTGCGGACGGGCAGCCGGCTGAACACCTCGTGGTAGAGACGGATCTTGGTCTCGCCCGAGGTGAGTTCCTTGCGCAGCGAACGGGCCTTGCGGTAGCCGGTCTTGGCGAGCGTGCCGGCCCGGCCGTGCACACCGCGCCGCACGACGGTGTCGGCCTTCTTGCCGGGAACCAGCCGGAAGGACAGATGTCCGCGCGAGGAGACGACCGGTTCCATGCGGTCGGCGACGAGCCGGGTGAGCCGGGGCCGGACGGGTACCTGCCCGGTGACCAGACCGGGTTCGGCCGCGGTGAGCCTCGTGCCGGTGCGCACGCCGTCGACGTCGAGGTGGAGCCGTACGTCCCACACGGCGTCCACGATGCCCAGCGGCCGTACGGCCATCAGGTTCGCCGTACCTTCCCAGGCGACGGTCCCGCCCGCGTGCCACACGTGCTTCACGGGGAAGCGGAAGGTCTGGAAGCGCACTCCGGGGCGGCGGGCGTAGAACTCCAGCTCGCCGGCGAGCCGGGCGCCGGGCGGGATCACCCCGAGCGGGTTGGTGACGCGCCCGGCCAGCCGGACGGTCGCGCCGGTGCTCTCGTACGAGGTCAGCACGTTGCGCAGGAACATCCGGTCGACCGGCTTGACGTGGTGGCCGAGGTCGGTGACGTCCAGGATGTGCCGGCCGAAGGGGTCGTCGAGATGCTCGGCGCACCAGTACACGCGCCCGTCGCGCTCGACGAGCGGCGAGGAGATCTTGTCGCGGTTGGTGAGGGTGTCCACGGCGGGCAGCAGGTTGTCCCAGTCGCTCACCTGGAGGAGGTAGGCGCAGACGGCCTGGATGGGCTCGGTCTCGTCGAAGGCGGCGCGGTCGATCGACTCCAGGTAACGCCGGGCGATCGCCGCGAACTCCTCACGGAAGGCGGCGTCGCGGAAGGGCAGTTCGCGCAGGTGCAGTACGAGGTCGTGCTTGAGGAACTTGACGTCCTTGGCGAACTTCAGTTCCAGGAGTCCCTTTTCGGCGAGGAGTTGGTCGACCCTGCGGTGGATCTCCATGCGGTGCGTGAAGTTGGCGATCTCGTCGCGCCGGTTGCTGATGGACTTCGCCGCCGCCTTGTCGGAGACCCGCCAGTCGTACACCCGGTTGGGGATGAGGGTGATGCGGCGGGCGGTGGCGTAGGCCTGGGCGGAGAAGAGCAGGTCCTCGTAGTGGATGCCGACCGGGAAGCGCAGCCCCTCGTCGAGCAGGAACCGTCTGCGGTAGCACTTGTTGGTCGACAGGGTGTCGAAGACCAGCAGGTCGGGCAGTTCGGAGATCGACTCCAGGGTCCGGGTGCGCCCGTACAGCCAGGGGTACCACTTGACCTCCTTGCGGATGCGCGCGTCGACGTGCACCCGCACGCACAGGCCGGAGACCAGGTCGGCGCCGGTGGCCTCGGCGGCCTCCAGCATGTTGCGGCAGGCGTTGCGCTCCAGGACGTCGTCGCTGTCGAGGAAGAGCACGTAGGTGCCGCGGGCCTCGGTGATGCCGCGGTTGCGGGGGGCGCCGCAGCCGCCGCTGTTCTCGGGCAGCCGGCAGGCGCGGACCCGGCCGGGGTGCGCCGCGGCCAGTCCCCGTGCCACCTCGTACGAGCCGTCGGTGCTCCGGTCGTCGACGACGATCACCTCGACGTCGTGCAGCGTCTGGTCCAGGACGGAGCGCACGGCCGTGGGCAGCCGGGCGGCGTCGTTGTAGACGATGACGACCACGGAGACGGCGGGCTTCCCGGACCCGGACCCCGTGCCCCCGGCCGGGGAGCCCGCGGACTTCGTCCCGCGCTCGGCGGGTTCCGTCCCCTGCTCGGCAGGTTCCGTCCCCTGCTCGGCGGATTCTGCCCCCTGCTTGGCGGACGAGTGAGGTTGATCCACATTCATCCTATTAATCGTAGACACTGCGGCCCCCTTTGGGGCGTTATCGGCCGTTCCTCGCGTGTTGGAACACCCACGTCCGGTACACCACGAAGCGGAACGCCGAGGCCAGGACGATCGACAGGGCCTTGGCGATGTTCGAGCCGAGCGGTCCGCTCATCCCCAGGCCGTGATAGCCGGCATAGAACAGCACGCTCTCCATGGCGACGCCGAGCCCGCTGAACGCGAAGAAGAGGGCGATCTGGCGACGCGTGCGCGAGGCCCGGTCCCGGTAGGCGAAGTAGCGGAAGCCGAGGTAGTTCGTCCCCATGGCGACACAGCTGGCGACCACCGTGGCAGCCATCGGGGCCCATGTCAGACCGTGCAGCGCCAGGTTGAAGAAGAGGATGTTGACGGCGACCCCACTGCCGCCGACGACGGAGAACCGGGCCACCTCGAGGACGAGCCGGCGGACCCTCGGGGCGCTCGGGGCGGGGCGGGGGCGGACGACGGGCAGGGTCGCGACGGGCGCGGGGCGCTCGGAGAGATGCACTGTCACAGGTCCGGAACCTCCACAGGTCTGTCCGTCGGTCGAGCCCACCTTAAGCTAAATGTCCTATTTACCAGGTATAGGTAAATCGCGAGCCGGAATTTCGTCGGAGAAGCACCTGGGACGGGCGAGAAGGCCGGGGACGCGCCTCCCGCACACGAAACGGGGGCGCCCCGGGCCGTCACCGGCCCGGGGCGCCCCCGTTCGCGTACCGCTCAGGAATGCGAGCGCAGCAGTGTCCGCATCGTCCGCATCGCCACCGACAGGTTGGCGAGGTCGAACGAGTCCGAGCCCTGGATCTCGTCCAGGGTGGTGCGGGCCCGCCCGAGGATCGCCGTGTTCTTCTCCTGCCAGGCCTCGAAGCGCTGTTCGGGAGTGGAGGCCCCGTTGCCCACCGCCAGGACGTCGGCGGTCAGCGCCGCGTGGGCCGCGTACAGGTCCTCGCGGATCGACGCGCGGGCCATGGACTGCCAGCGGTCGGCACGCGGCAGCTCGATGATGCGGTCCATGAGCTGGGTGATGCCGAGACGGTCGGCGAGGTCGTAGTAGACCTCGGCGACGGCCATCGGGTCCTGGCCCGTGCGGTCGGCCACCGAGACGATGTCCAGCGCCGGGAAGGCGGAGGAGAACCCGGCCACGCGCGTGGCGAGTTCGTCCGGCACGCCGGCGTCCGACAGCTCGTCGTAGATCTGCTGGTACCACTCCAGGTCCGCGCCGCGGACCAGCTTGGGCAGCTCCGACCACACCTGCTCGACGCCGTCGGTGAAGAAGCTGATCGTCTCGGCGAGCTGGAGCGGCTGCGGCCGGTTGTTGAGCAGCCAGCGGGTGCCGCGCTCGACGAGACGGCGCGAGTGCAGCCGGATCCGGGTCTGCACGTCGGCGGCGACGACATTGTCGAGCGCCTCCACCGCGTCCCACACCGCGCTGGAGTTGAAGATCGCGCGGGCCGCGGTCTGCGCCCGGACGATCTCCTCCAGCGAGGCACCCGTCTCCTCGCGCAGGCGGTGCAGGAAGCTCGTACCGCCCGTGTTGACCGTGTCGTTGACCAGGACGGTCGTCACGATCTCACGGCTCAGCGCGTGCCCCTCGATCTGCTCGCGGAACTGGTCGCGCAGCGCCGTCGGGAAGTAGGCGAGCAGCAGGCTCTGCAGGTACGGGTCGTCGGGCAGCGAGGTGGCGAGCAGCTCGACGGAGACCGTGATCTTCGTGTACGCGAGCAGGACCGCCGTCTCGGGACCGGTCAGGCCCTGGCCGGCGTTGAGCCGCTCGCGGATCTGGCGTTCGGTGGGCAGGAACTCCAGGGCCCGGTCGAGATACCCCTCGCGGACCAGGTGGCGCAGGAAGCGCTGCTGGGCGTGGAGCATGCTCGGGGACTGGGCCAGCGCGTTGGAGATCGCCACGTTCTGCGCGTAGTTGTTGCGCAGCACCAGGGCGCCGACCTCGTCGGTCATCTCGGCGAGCAGCTTGTTGCGCTGCTTGACGGTCAGATCGCCGTTGGCCACCACCGCGTTGAGCAGGATCTTGATGTTCACCTCGTGGTCGGAGGTGTCCACGCCCGCGCTGTTGTCGATGGCGTCGGTGTTGATCCTGCCGCCGTGCTGGGCGAACTCGATCCGGCCGAGCTGGGTCAGACCCAGGTTGCCGCCCTCGCCGACGACCTTGACGCGCAGGTCGGCGCCGTCGACGCGGATCGCGTCGTTGGCCTTGTCGCCGACCTCGGCGTGCGACTCGGCGGACGACTTCACGTACGTGCCGATGCCGCCGTTCCACAGCAGGTCGACGGGCGCCTGGAGGATCGCCCGCATCAGGTCGGCCGGCGTCATCTTCGCGACGTTCGACTCGATGCCGAGGACCTCGCGGATGTGCGCGTTGACCGGGATGGCCTTGGCGCTGCGCGGGAAGACGCCGCCACCGGACGAGATCAGCTCGGTGTCGTAGTCGGCCCACGAGGAGCGCGGCAGCTCGAACAGGCGGCGGCGCTCGGCGTAGGAGGTCTCCGCGTCCGGGGTCGGGTCGATGAAGATGTGCCGGTGGTCGAACGCGGCGACCAGACGGATGTGCTCGGAGAGCAGCATGCCGTTGCCGAACACGTCGCCCGACATGTCGCCGACGCCGACCACGGTGAAGTCCTGCGTCTGGGTGTTGACGCCGAGCTCCCGGAAGTGCCGCTTCACGGACTCCCAGGCACCGCGGGCGGTGATGCCCATCTTCTTGTGGTCGTATCCGGCGGAGCCGCCGGAGGCGAACGCGTCACCGAGCCAGAAGTCGTACGACTGGGCGACCTCGTTGGCGATGTCCGAGAACGTCGCCGTGCCCTTGTCGGCCGCGACCACGAGGTAGGTGTCGTCCTCGTCGTGCCGGACGACGTCGGCGGGCGGGACGATCTCGCCGGCCACCATGTTGTCGGTGATGTCGAGCAGCGCGGAGATGAAGGTCCGGTAGCTGCGGATGCCCTCGGCCATCCACGCGTCGCGGTCCACGGACGGGTCGGGAAGCTGCTTGGCGACGAAGCCGCCCTTGGCGCCGACCGGCACGATGACGGTGTTCTTCACCATCTGCGCCTTGACCAGGCCGAGGATCTCCGTACGGAAGTCCTCGCGCCGGTCGGACCAGCGCAGACCACCGCGCGCGACCTTGCCGAAGCGCAGGTGCACGCCCTCGACGCGGGGCGAGTACACCCAGATCTCGAACGCCGGGCGCGGCGCCGGAAGGTCGGGGATGGCCGTCGGGTCGAACTTCATCGAGACGTACTCGTGCGGCGTGCCGTCGGCGGTCCGCTGGAAGAAGTTCGTGCGCAGGGTGGCCTTGATCAGGTGGAGGAAGGACCGCAGGATCCGGTCCTCGTCCAGCGAGGCGACCTGGTCGAGGGCCGCTTCCAGCTCCTCGAGGAGCGCGTCGGTCAGCTCGACACCGGCGCGCTGGCGCTCCGGCGACATCCGCGCCTCGAACAGCGAGACCAGCAGCCGGGTGGTGTGGACGTTGTTGCGGAGGGTGTCCTCCATGTAGTCCTGGCTGAAGGTGGAACCTGCCTGGCGCAGGTACTTCGCGTAGGCGCGCAGCACCATCGACTGCCGCCAGTTCAGCCCGGCGCTCAGCACGAGGGCGTTGAAGCCGTCGTTCTCGGCCTGTCCGGTCCAGGTGGCGGCGAAGGCCTCCTGGAACCGCTCACGGCCGTCGTCGCCGAGGTGGTCGCCGTTGCCGTTGAGGGACTTGGGCAGGCGCAGCCCGAAGTCGTAGATCCACGCCGTCGTACGGTCCGAGCAGCGCAGTTCGTACGGCCGCTCGTCGGTGACCTCGACGCCCATGCGGTTCAGGGCCGGCAGGACCGCGGACAGCGAGACCTGCTCGCCGGTGCGGTAGATCTTGAAGCGGCGCTCGCCGGGCACCGCGCCCACCGGCTCGTACAGGCTGAGCGCGAAGTCCTTGCTCGTTTCCTGCCCGAGTGCCTGGAGGTGGACCAGGTCGGCGACGGCCGAGCGCGGGGAGTGGTCGGCCTTGTAGCCCTCGGGGAAGGCGTTGCCGTACCGGCGCAGCAGCTCGGCGGCACGCTCCTCGCCGCATTCGGCGGTCAGCGCCTCCGCGAAGCCGTCGGCCCAGGAGCGGGCGGCCTCCACGAGGCGCGCCTCGATGCGCTCCTTGTCGGAGTCGGACAGCTGCGGCAGCTCGGTGCCGGGCTCGACCCGGACCACGAAGTGCAGCCGGGACAGGATCGACTCGGTGTTCCAGGCCGTGAAGTCGACACTGGTGCCGTTGAGCTCTTCCTTGAGGATGTCGATGATCCGCAGGCGCACACCGGTGGTGTAACGGTCGCGCGGGAGGTAGACGAGGGCCGAGTAGTAGCGCCCGTACTCGTCCTGGCGCAGGTAGAGCCGCAGCCGGCGGCGCTCCTGGAGGTACAGGACGGACGTGACGATCGCCCGGAGCTCGTCGGCGGGGGTCTGGAACAGCTCGTCGCGCGGGTAGGTCTCCAGGATCTGGAGCAGGTCGCGTCCGTCGTGGCTGTTGGGCGAGAACCCGGCACCGCGCAGGACCTCGTCGACCTTGCGGCGGACGACGGGCACCCGGCGCACGGACTCGGTGTACGCGGCGGAGGAGAACAGGCCCAGGAAGCGGCGCTCCCCGATGACCTCGCCGTTCTCGTCGAACTTCTTGACCCCGACGTAGTCCAGGTACGACGGGCGGTGCACGGTGGCGCGGCTGTTCGCCTTGGTCAGGACCAGCAGCTTGTGCTCGCGGGCCTTGGCGCGGGCGTCGGCGGGCAGCCGCTCGAAGGACGGGCTGACCGGGTGGCTGTCCTCGCCGTGCTGCGGGTCGGAGCGCAGGATGCCGAGCCCGGTGCCGGGGACGGCGGCCAGCGAGTCGTCGTCGCGCAGCTGGTACTCGCGGTACCCGAGGAAGGTGAAGTGGTCGCCGGAGAGCCAGCGCAGCAGCTCGCGGGCCTCCTCGACCTCCTGGTCGCGCAGATCGTCGGCGGTGGGCTCCTTGGGGAGCTCCTCCGCGATCCGCAGCGCCGCGTCGCGCATCTTCTCCCAGTCCTCGACGGCCTCACGGACGTCGGACAGGACGCGCAGCAGATCGGTGGTGATCTGCTTCAGGTCGGCGCGGTCGGTCTCCCGGTCGATCTCGACGTGGATCCACGACTCGACGTGCGCGTCGTGCGGGAGGTCCTCGGTGGAGGGCCGCGTGGGCAGCACCTCGATGAGCTTGCCGGTGAGGTCGCGCCGTACGACGAACTGCGGATGGATGACGACGTGGATGCCGCGTCCCTGCCGGGACAGTTCGTTGGTCACCGAGTCGACGAGGAAGGGCATGTCGTCCGTGACGACCTCGACGACGGAGTGGCTGCAGGTCCAGCCGTTCTCCTCGACGGTGGGCGTGTGCACGCGGACGTTGGCCGTGCCCTGGGGCCGTGTCTCGGCCAGTCTGTAGTGGGAGAAGGCCGCTCCGAAGACGTCGACCGGGTCGCGGTCGGTGAGGTCCTCCGGGGCCGTGTGCAGGTAGTAGCGCTGGAGGAACGCGAGCACGGTGTCCCGGTCGGGGGTGCCCTCGCCCGTCGTCCCAGTCGGTAGGTGCCCCCCGACCGGGCTGTTCTCAGCTACCCGGGCGGCCCGTTCGAGCAGCTCGGCCTTGGCTTCGTCCAGCTTGGTCTGCATTGTCCTCTGGCTCCTGTCGCGCGCCGTTGCGTGACGTTGAAGGAAATACGGTCTCGTCGCTTCCGACGCAACGCCGCGACGCGGGGTGTCCGGTCTGGTTCGACGCTATGCCGCAAGGGGAGAAGGGCGGAGGGCTATCGGTCATTCTGGACCGCCCCGGAGGGTGTGACGCCGCTCTCGGCGACGTCCGTTCCCCGGGTGCCGTCGACGTACGGAGTGCGTTGCCGCCGGCGCTCGCCGCGTTTCCGTTCGCGCCCACGGCCGTCGCCGTGATCCCGTCCCGCCCGTGAAGATCGGCGATTGACGCCCGGTCACGGATGTCGTCCGTGCGTTCCGGGCGCGGGGCAGGGGCGACGATGCCCCCGCGAGATATCGCGCTGATCACGCCACCAGGCTATCGCCCCCGACCGGGGGGTCGTCATGAGCCGTATGTGTACAAAAGCAGGGGGGCAACTTTGACACTATGCACAGGGGCGGAGAGGGCGACGGCATGCAGTGCGGGCCGACTGCGGGCTACCGTCGTCCTACGGACCGTGTTCTGCCCCTCGGCAAGCACCTTCCCCGGGGACAGGTCGGCAGGGACGGCGGACGCGACGCGCAGGACGGCCGACGGGAGCGCAGCACCATGGCAGCGAAGATCCTCATTGTCACCGGCGACGCGGCGGAGTCGCTGGAAGTCCTCTACCCCTACCAGCGTCTGCGCGAGGAGGGGTACGAGGTGCATATCGCGGCCCCCACCCGCAAGAAGCTGCAGTTCGTGGTCCACGATTTCGAGCCCGGCTTCGACACGTACACCGAGAAGCCCGGCTACACCTGGCCCGCGGACCTGGCCTTCGCGGAGGTCGACCCCGGCGCGTACGTCGCCCTGGTCATCCCCGGCGGGCGCGCCCCGGAGTACCTCCGCAACGACCTCGAACTCCGCAAGATCCTGAAGTCGTTCTTCGACGCGGACAAGCCGGTGGCCCAGATCTGTCACGGCCCCCTGCTGACCGCGTCCGTGGACAGCCTGAGCGGGCGCCGCGTCACGGCCTATCCCGCGCTGGAACTCGACATGCAGGCGGCGGGCGCGACCTTCCAGGACGCGGAGGCCGTCGTCGACGGCACCCTGGTCTCCGCCCGCGCCTGGCCGGACCACTCCGCCTGGATGCGCGAGTTCCTCAAGGTGCTGCGCTCGAAGGCCCCGGTGAACTGACGCGCCGACGGGCACGGCCGCCCTCCGGCGAGCTGTCCGGCACGGCCCTCCGGCGAGCTTCCGGGGAGGTCGTCCCCGGCGCGCGCCCGTCCGGGAGGGCCGGCGAGCCGTCCGGGAGGCGGGCAGGGGCCTCAGGCCGCCAGCCTGCCGGCCTCCTCGACCGCCTCCTCCAGGCTGTCCACCACGGGAACGCCGACCACTTCCAGGCTGGCACGGCTGTGGGAACCGCCGGTGTAGAGGACCGCCCCGGCCCCGACGTGCCGTGCGGCGACCGCGTCGTCCGCGGCGTCGCCGATCACCACCACGCGGGACGGCTCGGCACCCGCGATCGCCCCGAGGTGGCGCACCATGTGCTCGGCCTTGCTGCCGCCCGAGGGCCCGGTCCGTCCGTCGACCCGGACGAAGTGCGGCTCGATCCCGAAGCCCCGCACCAGCGGGACCAGCTCCTCGTGCCCGTACATGCTCAGGAGGGACTGGCTGCGGCCCGCCGCCTCCCACCCGGCGAGCAGCGCGGGCACTCCGGCGGTGAGCCCGCACCCCCTGCGGTGCTCGGCGTAGTACCGGTGGAAGGTGTCGTCCATGATCTGCCACTCGGTGTCCGTGGGCAGCCGGCCCATCAGCCGCTCGTAGAACCTCGGCACGGGCACGCAGTACATCGCCCGGTACCGCTCCAGGGTGATCGGCTCAAGACCCAGCTCGGCGAAGGCCGCGTTCGTCGCCCCGATGATCGCGTCATTGTCGTGGAACAGCGTGCCGTTCCAGTCCCAGACAATGTGCGCGTTTCCTTGCTTCCCCATACCGAGAAACGTACCCGCCGCCACCGACAACACCTCGTCGCGGGCGGAGAGCGGGCGGCTACTCCCCGAGTCCGACCAGGCCGGGGATCTCCTGCGTGGCGAACCACAGCAGCTCGTGGTCGTCGGCCCCGTCGACGACGAACTGGGCGTCGTCGTCCCCGGCCTCGGCCGCGCCCAGCGCCGCCGCGGCCGCGGTCACGTCCGTCTCGGCGTCGTCCGCGTCGACGTGCACGGCGGCCGCCTTGGCCAGGGTCACGTCCTGGGAGACCCGCACCTCGCCGAGCGCGGCGGGATCGAGTCCCCGGTCGGGGTCGGCGGCCGCGGCCCGGTCCGGAACGTCGACCGCGACCACGACCCGGCGCCGCACGGCCTGGGGATCGGCCGCCAGGAGCCGCAGCGAGGCCAGCGCGGCACGGCTCAGCGCCGCGTACTCCAGTTCCTCGATGTCGTCGGAGAGATACCACTCGCGCAGGGCGGGCGTGACGGCGTACGCGACGAACGGTCCCGTCTCCAGCTCTCCCGTCTTGTACGCCTCGGCGAGACCGGAGAGGGTCAGGGGGACGTAGACGCGCATGGCTGGCCGCTTTCGTGGTCGGGGCTCCGGGATCACGCGGTGCGAGCACTCCGGGGAGGGCGGTCCCGCGCCTTTGGAGAGGGCCTTCAGGATACGTGCGGGCGTCCCCTTTCGAGGTCCCGGCCGCGCCCTCCGCGACGTCCACCCCACGCCCGCGATTCACCCGGTACTCCCCTTGGCCGCCAAGGGTTCCACCCCTCCCCGCAACCCTGATAGGTGAACTCTCCCGAGGGCGCGGCGCGCGCCCGCCGTCCTTGCGCGGGCACCTTCCCGGCTCGTACAAGATCCCCGACACGAAAGTTACCGACCGGTATCACCGGTCCGGACGACGAGCGGGGACGACGCATGAACAAGGTGATGACCAGGACCAGGCGCCACCCGGGCACCCGCCCGCCCGGCCGTCAGGACTCCCGCCGCCCCGGCGGCGCCCCACCGCGCACCCCGGGCACGGGCACCCCCGCCCGGCGGCCGGGCGGGGACCCGCCGCAGGACACGAGCCCGTCCTCCGCGCCCTCCGCCGGCACCCCGCCGCAGGGCGAGGCCGGGACGAGCACTCCGCCGCGCGGCGCGGCCCGGCCCGGCGCCCTGCCGCCCGGCGGGGCCCGGACACTCGCCACGGCGTCCCCCGGGGTGCCCGGGCGCCCCGCTCCGGGGCCCCGCCCCACCGACGTCTTCGCCGAGCGGCTGCTGGCCGTGCTGAGCGGTGCCCGCCCCGTCCACTGCATGCTGCGCCACACCGCCGGCCGGGCCTACGACGAGCTGGTGCGGCTCGCCGAACGCGGCCCCCTGCGCACCCGCGGCACGCGCCCCGTCGTCCGGGACATCGGCTACTACGTCGCGCGTCCCGGCGCCGTCGAGGCCTTCGCCCGCATCGGCGCCGGTGACCAGCTCCGCGCCATGGCCTTCCGGCTGGAGCAGGGCCCCGACCTCCGCTGGCGCTGCACCGCGATCGAACTCGGCGGCCCCCGCACACCCCGCCCCACCGACTGAACGCCACCGTGTCCCCGGCCTCCGGGCCCGTGTCCCGGGCCCGGAGACACGGCAGGGTGACACGGCCCGGGGACACGGCCCGGGGACACGGCCCGGGGACACGGCAGGGGCCGGACACCAGGTGTCCGGCCCCTGCCGTGTCATCGGTCGCGCGCGGCGGCGGTCGCCCGCCGCCCGCGACGCTCACTCACTTCTTGCGGCGGCGCACGCCACCCTTCTGCGCCTTGCGGCGCTCCGCGCGCGTGAGGCCGTCCGCCTCGGACCGCACCGGCTCGTCGCTGGCGAAGTCGCCCTCGACGATGCCGCCCTCGCCGTCCACCGTCGGCGCGGAGAAGTGCAGCCGGTCCGGCCGCTGCGGGGCGTCGAGACCCTTGGCGCGGATCTCGGGGCGCCCCGCGCCCGCGGGAACGGCTTCCTGCTTGGCCAGGGACGGCGCGGAGTCCTCGACCAGGACCTCCTCGACCTGCTGCTCGACCTGGACCTCCAGGTTGAACAGGTAGCCGACGGACTCCTCCTTGATGCCGTCCATCATGGCGCTGAACATGTCGAAGCCCTCGCGCTGGTACTCGACCAGCGGGTCCTTCTGGGCCATCGCACGCAGGCCGATGCCCTCCTGGAGATAGTCCATCTCGTAGAGGTGCTCACGCCACTTGCGGTCCAGGACCGACAGCACGACCCGGCGCTCCAGCTCACGCATGATCTCGGAGCCCAGCTGATCCTCGCGGGCCGAGTACTGGTCGTGGATGTCGTCCTTGATGGACTCGGAGATGAACTCGGCGGTCAGACCGGCGCGGTCGCCGGCCTCCTCCTCCATCTCGTCGACGGTGACCTTCACCGGGTAGAGCTGCTTGAAGGCGCCCCACAGCCGGTCGAGGTCCCACTCCTCGGCGAAGCCCTCGGCGGTCTCGGCCGCGATGTAGGCGTCGATGGTGTCGTCCATGAAGTGCCGGATCTGCTCCTGGAGGTCCTCGCCCTCCAGGACGCGGCGGCGCTCGCCGTAGATGACCTCGCGCTGCCGGTTGAGCACCTCGTCGTACTTCAGGACGTTCTTGCGGGTCTCGAAGTTCTGCTGCTCGACCTGCGACTGGGCGGACGCGATGGCACGCGTGACCATCTTGTTCTCGATCGGCACGTCGTCCGGCACGTTCGCCATCGACATCACGCGCTCGACCATCTGCGCCTTGAACAGACGCATCAGGTCGTCGCCCAGGGAGAGGTAGAAGCGGGACTCGCCCGGGTCGCCCTGACGGCCGGAACGACCGCGCAGCTGGTTGTCGATGCGCCGCGACTCATGGCGCTCGGTGCCCAGCACGTAGAGCCCGCCGAGGTCGTGGACCTCGTCCTTCTCGGTCTTCACCGCCGCCTCGGCCCGCTCCAGGGCCGCGGGCAGGGCGTGCGCCCACTCCTCGATGTGCTCCTCGGGGTCGAGGCCGCGCTGGCGCAGCTCCGCTTCGGCGAGGTCCTCGGGGTTGCCACCGAGCTTGATGTCCGTACCGCGACCGGCCATGTTCGTGGCCACGGTCACGGCGCCCTTGCGCCCGGCCTGGGCGACGATCGTCGCCTCCCGGTCGTGCTGCTTGGCGTTCAGCACCTCGTGCTGGACACCGCGCTTGGAGAGCTGCTGCGAGAGGTACTCGGACTTCTCGACCGACGTCGTACCGACGAGGATCGGCTGGCCCTTCTCATGCTTCTCGACGATGTCGTCGACGACCGCCTCGAACTTCGCGACCTCGGTGCGGTAGATCAGGTCGGACTGGTCCTTGCGGACCATCGGCCGGTTGGTCGGGATCGGGACCACGCCGAGCTTGTAGATCTGGTGGAACTCGGCGGCCTCGGTCATCGCCGTACCGGTCATGCCGGACAGACCGGGCAGTTCCTTGCCGTCGTGGTCGTGGCGCTTGTAGAGGCGGAAGAAGTTCTGGAGGGTGATCGTGGCGAGCGTCTGGTTCTCGTCCTTGATGTCCACCCCTTCCTTCGCCTCGATCGCCTGGTGCATGCCCTCGTTGTAGCGGCGGCCGGCGAGGATACGGCCGGTGTGCTCGTCGACGATCATGACTTCGCCGTCGATGACGACGTAGTCCTTGTCCTTCTTGAACAGTTCCTTGGCCTTGATGGCGTTGTTCAGGTAACCGACGAGCGGGGTGTTCACCGACTCGTAGAGGTTGTCGATGCCCAGCCAGTCCTCGACCTTGGCGACGCCGGGCTCGTGGATGGCGACGGTGCGCTTCTTCTCGTCGACCTCGTAGTCGCCGGTCTCCTCGATGCCCTTCAGCGGGTTGCCGGGCTCGCCCTTCTTCAGGCGGGTGACCAGCTTGGCGAAGTCGCCGTACCACTTGGTGGCCTGGTCGGCCGGGCCGGAGATGATCAGCGGCGTACGGGCCTCGTCGACGAGGATCGAGTCGACCTCGTCGACGATCGCGAAGTTGTGGCCGCGCTGGACGAGCTCGTCCTGGGACCACGCCATGTTGTCGCGCAGGTAGTCGAAGCCGAACTCGTTGTTCGTGCCGTACGTGATGTCGCACGCGTACTGCTCGCGGCGCTGGGCCGGAGTCATGTTGGCGAGGATGCAGCCGACCTCGAGGCCGAGGAACTTGTGGACGCGGCCCATCATCTCCGAGTCGCGCTCGGCCAGGTAGTCGTTGACCGTGATGAGGTGGACGCCGTCTCCGGAGAGAGCGTTCAGATAAGCGGGCAGGGTGCCGACGAGGGTCTTGCCCTCACCGGTCTTCATCTCCGCGACATAGCCGAGGTGGAGCGCGGCGCCACCCATGATCTGCACGTCGTAGTGACGCTGGCCAAGAGCGCGCTTGGCCCCTTCGCGGACGGTGGCGAAGGCCTCGGGCATCAGGTCGTCGAGGGTCTCGCCGTCGGCGTACCGCTGCTTGTACTCATCGGTGAGGGCCCTCAGCTCGGCGTCGGAGAGGTCGACGAAGTCCTCTTCGATGGAGTTGACCTGGTCCGCGATGCGGTGCAGTTTGCGCAGGATCTTGCCTTCGCCTGCACGCATGATCTTCGAGAGGACGGACACGGGGGTTTGTCTCCTTGCCGGTCGGGCCTGGGACGGTCGGTTTCAATGACAGTTTCAAATCACAGCTTGAGCAACGGCCATCGTAAGCGAGGACCACACCGCGCCGGGAGGTCTGCCGGTGACAGCCACCAGGACAACGGACAGGGGCTGCCGAAGGTGCCGCGTTCGCACAGCGAAAAGTAGCGAACCGGTCACCCAGGGCAAAGGATTGGCGTCCTTTCGGTTGCCCGAGCAGAATCGGCCGATGGACCCCGTCACGCTGACCACCGATCGTCTCGTCCTGCGCGCCGTGGGCGTGGACGACACCGACGCCGTCTTCGAGGCCGCCCAGGATCCCGACATCCAGCGCTGGACCACGATCCCGTCGCCCTATCTGCGCGAGCACGCGTCGGGTTTCACGGACCAGATCGTGCCCGAGGGCTGGGTGGACGGCTCGGCCTTCGCCTTCGGTGTGTTCCTCCCCTCCGGGGAGCTGGCGGGCATGCTCTCGATCACCATGCGCTCCCTCGGCGTCGGCGAGGTGGGTTACTGGGCGACGAAGGAGCACCGCGGCAACGGCTACATCGTCGAAGCCACCGTCGCCGCCTCCCGCTGGGCCTTCACCGACCTGTCCGTCGACCGCGTCGAATGGCGCGCCGAGGTCGGCAACACCGGGTCCCGCGCGGTCGCCGAACGTGCCGGCTTCACCATCGAGGGGACCCTCCGCTCCGCCGTCAACAACAAGGGCGTACGCAGGGACTGCTGGGTGGGTTCGCTGCTCCCCTCGGACCTGGGCCTCCCGTCGACGGCGCCGTACCTGCCGGCCAGGTGAGCGCCGTGGCGGGTCCCGGAGCGGATCCCGCTCCGGGACCCGGACCCGGGTCCCGCGCTCGCGCCGCCGCGGTCCCTCCGTGGGCGCCCCGGTTGTCAGTGGGACCGCCTAACGTGTGGGCATGACGAGTCTTCCGCGTCCCACCACCGAACTCTCCGCGGACGAAGCCCGCCGCATCGCTCTGCGGGCGCAGGGTTTCCTGGGCGCCCCGGACCGCAGGGCGGGCGTCCGCGGGGTCCTGCGGCACCTCGGCGCGGTCCAGCTCGACACGATCTCCGTCCTCGCCCGCTCCCACGAGCTGATTCCGTACGCCCGGCTCGGCGCCGTCGGCCGCAGGACCGTGGAACAGGCGTACTGGACGTCGGCGTTGCCCGCCGACACGCCCCCGGCACCGCACGCGTTCGAGTACTGGTCCCACGCGGCCTGCATCCTGCCCGTGGAGGAGTGGCCCCACTTCGCGTTCCGCCGTCGCGCCTACCGCGCCCGCCCGCACTGGAACCACGACCTGCCCGACGGCGCCTACGACCAGGTCCTCAAGCAGCTGCGCGCCGAAGGCCCCCTGACGGCGACGGACTTGGGCGGGGCGAAGAGGACCAGCGAGTGGTGGGACTGGTCGGGCACGAAGGTGGCCGTCGAGCGCGCGCTGATGTACGGCGAGGTGGTGTGCGTGGAGCGGCGCGGCTGGAAGCGGGTCTACGACCTCGCGGAGCGCGCCGTCCCGAAGGCACTGCTGCACGACGGGCTGGACGACAGGGAGTGCCTGCGCCGTCTCGTCCGCCTGGCCGGACAGTCCCTCGGCGTCGGCACGCGCGCGGACATCGCCGACTACCACCGCCTCAAGCTGGATCAGGTCGACGCGGTGATCGGGGACTCGGGTCTGGTGCCCGTGACGGTGGAGGGCTGGGGCAGGGCCGCGGCCGGGAAGGGCGGCGCGGGGGGCCCGGGATCAAGACCGGCCGGAGACGCGTGGGCGGACCCGGCGGCGCTGGAGACGGTCCCGCGCGGCCGTCACCGCACGACACTGCTGTCGCCCTTCGACTCACTCGTCTGGGAGCGGGCGCGCACGGAGCGGATCTTCGATTTCACGCATCGCCTGGAGGCGTACACGCCCAAGCCGAAGCGGGTCCACGGCTATTTCGCGATGCCGGTCCTCGCCGGTGGCCGGCTCGTCGGCCGGGTCGACCCGGCGCGCGAGGGCCGCACGCTGGTCGCCAGACAGGTCACCCTGGACGGCGCGAAGGCGGTCCCGGCGGTGGCCCAGGCCCTGGCGGAGGCCGCGGACTGGGTGGACTGCACGGATGTCCGGGTCGAGCGGGTGGACACCCCGGACCTGCGCGAACCGCTGGCCGCGGAGCTCGTGCGCATCCTGGGGTGACATCGAGGGAGGGCGACTAGCGGATCTCGAGGATCTTCTCCCGCATCGCGTAGACCACGGCCTCCATCCTGGAGTGCAGTTGCAGCTTCTCCAGGATGTTGCGTACGTGGTTCTTCACGGTGTTCTCGGAGATGAACAGTTCCTTGGCGATGTCACGGTTGTTCATCCCCGTGGCCACCAGCTTGAGGACCTCCAGTTCGCGGTCGGTGAGCCGCGGCGCGGGCACCAGCCGGCGCTCGTCCGTGCGCTGGATCATCGACTTGAACTCGGTGAGGAGCTTCGACGCCATCGACGGACTGATCTGCGACTGCCCGTCGGCGACCGCGCGGATGGCGGTGGCCACCTCGTCCGTGGAGATCTCCTTGAGGAGGTACCCGGTCGCCCCCGCCTTGATCGCGTCGTAGAGGTCGGCCTCCTCGTCGCTGATCGTCAGCATGATGATCTTCGCGCTGGGGGCCACCTCCTTGATGGAGGTGCACGCCTCGATACCGCCGCGCTTGGGCATCCGTACGTCCATCAGCACGATGTCGGGCAGCAGGTCGGCGGCCTTGTCGACCGCCTCCGCGCCGTCCCCCGCCTCACCGACGACCTGGATGTCCTCCTCGGCCGCGAGGACGATCTCCAGACCGCGGCGGAAGAGAGCGTGGTCGTCCACGACAAGGACCCTGATGGGCTCCTTGCGTGAAGAGCCCCCGTCCGGGCCGGATGCGGCGACTCCGCCGCTGGTGTCACCGGCACGCATCGGTCCGAAGCTGTCCGCCATCGTTCCTCCCCCTGAAGGCCGTGGCCTGTGTTTCCGCGGGTCGCCAACCCAAGGCAACGACCCACCGGTTGGGCCGGTCCGGCCATGATTCCATGTCCGGACGGCGGCGGGGTGACGGAGCGGGGCGTGAAGTGGTCGCACACCGGTGCCCCTGGGGGCGCACTCGCGCTCCAGGGGCACCGGCTCATCCGTCACCGGGGACGGTCAGCCGCCGAGCGCGCCGCCCGGCGCGTCCGCTCCGGCCTGGGTGACCATCGGGTCCGTGTTGAGGTGGATGACCCCGTAGTCGTACGCGTGGCGCCGGTAGACCACGCTGGGCTCCTTCGTCTCGGAGTCGACGAAGAGGTAGAAGTCGTGCCCGACCAGCTCCATTTCGTAGAGCGCCTGGTCGAGCGTCATCGGTGCGGCCACGTGGGTCTTCTCCCGGACGACACAGGGGCCTTCGCCCATGATCTCCAGAGAGCCGATCTTCTTGGTGGGTACGGCGTCCGGCTCCTCGTCGTGGACGACGTCACCGCTGCCGTTCAGGGTCGCGGCCCCCGGGACGACGTCGGCGACCTCGGCCGCCGAGATCCTGCCGTTGCCACGGCGGGTGTAGCGCTTGTCGTGCTGCTTGCGCAGCCTGGCCTCGAGCTTGTCCGCGGCCAGGTCGAGTGCTGCATACGCGTCGCTTGCCGCTGCCTCCGCCCGGATCACCGGCCCGCGGGAGTGGAGCGTGATCTCCACCCGGTCACTGCGGTCGGCCTGTCGGGGGTTGGGCTCCTTGGACACCTCGACATCGAGGCTGATCACCTTGCCATCGAGCTTCTGGATCTTCTCCAGCTTCAGCTTCTCGGCCACGTGCTTGCGGAACCGCTCGGGCACCTCGGTCTTGCGGCCCTTGACGACGATGTCCACGCAGAACTCCGTTCCCGGATAGCCCCGCTCCACTGGCGGAGCATCTCCCTTTTGCACCAGGCTCCGGTGAGCCCCGGAACCTCGGACTCGGTGACTTTCACCTCCTCCTCCCCCAAGGACAAGATCTCCACCCCACCGATGCGGGTGATTGCCGGAAAGTGATGCCTCGGCACTCGGACGCGCGAGGTACGGCCTGCGCCATTGCCTCACAACCGAACATATCTCGCCCGGACGGATGTCGTCACCCTCTACTGATACGTACCTCCGTTCAGGTGAATTGACCCTCTTATTACCTGCAACGATGCAAGTTCTCGGTCAGTTCCGGTTTATTTCGAAGGCGTCCGGCGGTGCCGCGATCACGGCCGAACAGACCGTCGCACCACTCCTTCCTCCGGCCTGCTCCCTACCCGGGATTCGCCTGTACACCACCGCCCGTCCCGTCCTCTCACCCGTCCACCGCAGCGCCCGCACACCCGACTGCGCCGCCCGCACCGCCCGCGCCGCCTCCGCCAACGACGCCCCGGTGGTCATCAGGTCGTCCACCAGCACGACCCGCCCTCCTTCGGCCAGCATCCGCCCGCCACCGGCGACGACCTCCAGGGCGCCCGCCAGATTCACCGCCCGCTGGCGGGAGTTCAGCCCCGACTGGTCGGCCACGGCACGCTTCTGCCGCAGCGCGCCGAGCACCCGGGCCGGCGTTCCGGTACGCCTCAGCTCCCCCGCCGCCGCGAGCGCGATCCGCCGCGTCGGATCGTGCCCCCGCGCCCGGACCACCCGCCGCGCCGACGGCACGGGCACGAGCAGCACGGGCCCGTGCCCCGCCCCGGCCGCCCGGACCGCCGTTCCAACGGTGTCCGCCCTCTCCCGCTCTCCCCGCACGTCCCCCTTCCCGAAGCCCCGCGGCCCCTGCGAAGCCGTGGGCAGACCTGCCTGACCAGGACGTACAGCGGGCTCCAGACCTGCCCGCACAGCCCCCGCGAGGGCCACGCCCAGGGGTGCCGCCAGCGCCAGCGCACCCCGTTCCTTGTGGGCGAGGAGCATGGCCCGCACCTCGTCCCCGTAGGGAGCCGCCGCGTGCACCACGGACAGCCCCGCCGGCTCGGGCACCGGTCGCACCCGGCCCGGAGCGGCCCCTGTCAGGGCGGCACGGCACTCGGGACAGAGCACCGTGCGAGGCCTCCCGCAGCCTCCGCACTCGGCCGGCAGCACCAGATCCGTGAGGTCCCGCCACCACCCCCGCATGGCCACCACTGTGCCAACGGCCGGACCGCTCGGCCACCCCTGTGGACAACCCTGGGGAACCGCCTGTGGACAGCTCCCGAAACGGCGGTGGGCCCGCCCGGAAACCGGACGGGCCCACCGCGGACGCACACGGCTCTACCCGGGGTAGACCGGCGCCGTCCCGTCCTGGACCACCTTCTGCCACTGCTCGCCCGCCGACAGCCGCACGATCCCGTCCGCCTCCGAGTGCGCCACGAGCGGCAGCTGCTCGTCCTCCGACGCGGCGATCTCCTTGACGTTGGCCAGCGCGGAGGGCGAGGTGCCCAGCGGGGTGGAACCGTCGACCTGGACGTACCGCATCTGCTGCACACCGCCCTTCTCGCTGCCGACCACCACGAGGCGGCTGTCCCCGGCCCAGGACATGGCCGTGACCTCCTCCAGCTGGGGCGCGACGGAACGCGGTTCGACGATGTACGCGCCGTCGGGCTCGCCGGACGCGGACCGCTCGATGCGCCCGATCTGGAGCGAGCTCTTGCCGTCCTTCTCGACGATCAGCGCGACGCGCACCCCGTCGGCGGCCACCCGCACCGCCTCGACGCGCCCGTCGACCTCAGGTGCCTGCACGACGACGGGCTCGCCCGCGCCCTTCCGCAGCAGGATCAGCCTGGGGTTCTTCGGGTCGCGGTCGGCGACCCACAGATCGCCGTGCGCGTCCCAGCTGGGCGTCGTCAGCCGGTCGTCGGCCGTCTTGCCCTGGCTGCGCACCACCGGCTCGGCGAGCGAACCGCCCGGCACCAGCGACCCGACGTACAGGTTCCGGCCGTCGGCCGACACCCCGGCCGCGGTGTCCTCGTCCCGCGACACCGCGGCGGCCCGCAGCTTCTTGCCGCCCTCGCCCAGCGCACCGGGCACCGGCTCGGGCTTCTTGTCGCGGTTGCCACCGGGCATCCGTACGAGCCGCTGGTCGTGATCGATGAAGTACTGGTACTCCGGGTGCTCGCCCGTGCCGTGCGAGGCGACGCTCTCGGCCTTGGCCTTGTCCAGCACGCACAGCTGCGAGCCGTTCGACCTCTGGAGCTCCACCTCGTCGACGCCGGTGGGCGTCAGGTTCCGGAGGGTGAGCAGGATCTGGGCCGCCATCTTCTTGCACTGGGGGCTTCCGACCCGGTCGGCCCTCGCGTTCAGCGGCACGGTGACGCTGTTGCGGTCGTCGGGCGACAGCGACACATCGCCGTTCTTCAGTTCCGTGCCCGAGGGGAAACTCGACCTGACCACCGGGTTCAGCCAGCTCGTGGGCCCCTTCAGGAGGGCGCGCACGATCTGCGTCATCGGATCCACCTGCGCGCGCACGAAGACCGGGTCGGCGACGGTCCCCAGGGGACTGCCTGCCCCGGAGGTCCCGTTCGACGCGTAGTAGTACTTATTTACGGACACGTAGTTGCGCTGGAAGTCCGACGTGCCCATCACGACGCCCTGCGGCAGCCCGTCGATACGCCACTGCTTGTTGCTCTTCAGCTTGGTCAGATGCACCGATCCGCTGTACTGGCCGGAGTCCGGCCCGTAGGCGTGCCGGGCGTCCACGGTGGCGACCTTGCTGCCGTTCAGCCGGAACAGGACCTCACGACTGCCCTCCTTGGTCCCCGAGGGCGCTCCCACGGGTTCCGGCGCGTCCGCGAGGACCGTCGTCGAACGGTAGGGGTCCCACGTCTTGCGCGCGCTGTCGGTGAGGTACTTGCCGGCCGTCTCGTACTTGGCGTCGTCGCTGGTCAGCGCCTCCAGGAAACCCTGGACGATCTCCGCCGCCGAGGCACCGGGATGCGGCGGCACGGCGTAGACGCGGACCTGCGAGTCCTGGCGCGGGGTGGACTCCACCCCGCGCAGATCCCCGCTGTCCGGCATCGAGGCGCACCCCGCCAGCAGCAGCGCTCCACAACCCGCGTACACCATGACGCTCACCGAACGGCGTCCACGGACGCCGTTCCCCCCGCGGTCAGCGCCCACGAAATGCCTCCCCATGTCCGAGCTCCTCCGGCGTCACGCCGTCCCGCCCCCGCTCCTGCGCGGTCCGTTCCCGGCCGGTGCCGGATGTCTCCTCCTGGCGGCGTGGCGGCCCGGCGGGCCGGGGCACCACACGAGCGCCGTTGCCCGGCAGCGCCGTCGGATCGGCCGTGGGCGAGACCCCGGCCAGCCGCGGGGCCATGGCCCCGGGCGGCGGTATCCGGTCCGCCGCGGACCCGGCCTGCTGCACCGGGACCGTGGCGCGCTTCGTGGCTCCGCCGTGCGGCAGACCGGCGTCGTCGAGTCCGCGGTTGCGCCGGGAATCCTTGGGTTCCAGGGGTATCGGTGATCCCCTGAGCGGCTCGTCCGCCGTCCGCGGCAGGGTCAGCCGGAACTGCGAACCGCCGCCCGGCTCGCCCCAGGCCTGCAGCCAGCCGCCGTGCAGCCGCGCGTCCTCCAGGGCGATGGACAGCCCCAGACCCGTGCCGCCGGTGGTACGGGCGCGTGCCGGGTCGGCCCGCCAGAAGCGGCTGAACACCCGGGTCGCCTCGCCGGGCTTGAGCCCGACGCCGTAGTCGCGGACGGCTATCGCGACCGCTCCGCCCGCGGCGGCGAGCTTGACGACGACGTCCTTGCCCTCGCCGTGTTCCACGGCGTTGACGACGAGGTTGCGCAGCACCCGCTCGACCCGCCGGGCGTCCGCCTCGGCTATCAGCGGCTGCTGGTCGCCGACGACGCGTACGCGCGTTCCCTTGCGCTCGGCGAGCGGCTCGGCTCCGCCGACCACCCGTCGTACGACTTCCCTGAGGTCGATGGCGTCGGCCTCCAGCGCCGCCGCGCCCGCGTCGAACCGGCTGATCTCCAGCAGGTCGGCGAGGAGCGTCTCGAAGCGGTCGAGCTGGTCGGCGAGGAGTTCGGCCGACCGCGCGGTCACCGGGTCGAAGTCCACGCGCGCGTCGTGGATGACGTCGGCGGCCATCCGCACGGTGGTCAGCGGTGTGCGCAGCTCGTGCGACACGTCGGAGACGAACCGCCGCTGCATCCGGGAGAGGTCCTCGAGCTGCTGGATCTTGAGCTGGAGGTTCTGCGCCATCTTGTTGAAGGCTTCGCCGAGGCGCGCGATGTCGTCCTCGCCGGTGACCTTCATACGTTCCTGGAGGCGTCCGGCGGAGAGCCGCTCGGCGATCCCGGCCGCCATCCGCACCGGTGTGACGACCTGGCGCACCACGAGCCAGGCGATGGCCCCGAGGAGCACCACGACGAACAGCCCGGCCGTCGCGAGGGTGCCCTTGACCAGGCTCAGCGACTTCTCCTCCTGCGTCAGCGGGAAGAGGTAGTAGAGCTGGTACGCGTCCCCGTTGGGGTCGCTGACCTGCTTGCCGATGACCAGTGCCGGCTGGGACTGCTTGCCGTCCTTGTAGACGACACGGGTGTAGCTCTGCGCCGCCGAGGTGCCCTCGTCGAGCCGGGCGCGCAGGTTCTCGGGGACGCTCACCGTCGAGTCGACCTGGCCCGAGGACCGCGGCGCGAGGCCGCCGCTGCCGTCGCCCGAGGCGGTGGAGTTGAGCGTCACCACGTCGAACGCGCCCTGCCCGCCACTGGACAGGGACACGACGAGGTCGGTCATCCACTGGCTGACGTTCTTGGACGGGCGGCCGTCCGCGTCCGTGCCGTCGTCGCCGTTCGCCGTCGCCGCCGCGTCCGCCTGCTGCTTGGCCACGGCGAAACCGCCGGTGGCCTGGCTCTGCGAGGCCCTCACCTTGGCGTCGAGCAGGCCGTTGCGCACCTGCCCGATCACGACGAAGCCGAGAAGCAGGACGACGCCCATCGACATCAGCAGCGTCGTCGCGACGATCTTGAGCTGGATGTTGCGCCGCCACAGCCGCATCACGGGCAGCAGCGGACGGCGCACCCAGCGTATGAGCAGCCGGAGAACCGGACTGCCCTGGACCCCGCCCTGGAGCAGCCCTCCTTCGAAGAACCGCTCCCAGCGGGAACCCTTCATTTTCCGGCCGACAGGCCGCCCCGAACGATCCCCCTGCTCAGCGGACGCCGAAGCGGCACTGTCCCATGACATGTCAGCTCGGTCCTGCCTTGTATCCGACGCCTCGAACGGTCACCACGATCTCCGGGCGCTCCGGGTCCTTCTCGACCTTGGAGCGCAGTCGCTGGACGTGCACGTTGACCAGACGGGTGTCCGCCGCGTGCCGGTAGCCCCACACCTGCTCCAGGAGGACCTCACGCGTGAACACCTGCCACGGCTTGCGCGCCAGAGCGACCAGCAGGTCGAACTCCAGCGGCGTCAGCGCGATCGACATGCCTTCCCGCTTCACAGAGTGACCGGCCACGTCGATGACGAGATCGCCGATCGACAGCTGCTCGGGTGCCGGTTCCTCCGAACGGCGCAGCCGCGCCCTGATCCGCGCCACCAGCTCCTTTGGCTTGAACGGCTTCACGATGTAGTCGTCGGCGCCCGATTCGAGGCCGACCACGACATCGACGGTGTCGCTCTTCGCCGTGAGCATCACGATCGGCACCCCGGACTCCGCCCTGATCAGGCGGCACACCTCGATGCCGTCCCTGCCGGGCAGCATGAGGTCCAGGAGCACCAGGTCGGGCTTGGCGTCGCGGAAAGCGGCCAGCGCCTTGTCGCCGTCGGCTACGAAAGACGGCTCAAAACCTTCACCACGCAACACGATGCCGAGCATCTCGGCCAGTGCGGTGTCGTCATCGACGACAAGGACTCGTCCCTTCATAAACGACATCATCCCATTAACTAAATCGTTACCTGGCGTGACAAGTCACACAGCTCGGCGAGAGCCTCAGCCGTCACGGGCGAAACAACGCCCTCTTCGGTGACGATCGCCGTGATCAACTCCGGCGGCGTCACGTCGAACGCCGGGTTGTACGCCTGGGTCCCCAGGGGTGCCACAGGTATACCTCTTCCCGGCTCCACACCCACCACCGGCACCTGCGGAGCCGCGATCTCCGTCACTTCATGACCCGCGCGCTGCTCGACCTCGATGGATTCGCCGTCGGGCGTGTCCTGATCGATCGTCGTCACCGGCGCCACCACGATGAACGGCACATGGTGGTACCTGGCCAGCACCGCGAGCGGATAGCTCCCCACCTTGTTCGCCACCGAACCGTCGGCGGCGATGCGGTCGGCCCCGATCAGCACCGCGTCCACCTCCCCGGCCGCGAACAGCGAGCCCGCCGCGCTGTCCGTGAGCAGGGTGTACGCCATTCCGCTGCGAGCGGCCTCGTAGGCCGTCAGGCGGGCGCCCTGGAGCAAGGGCCGCGTCTCGTCCACCCAGAGCCGCCGCAGCTGCCCCGCCCGGTGCGCGGCGAGCGCCACCGCGAAGGCGGTTCCCTCACCGCCGGACACCAGCGCGCCGGTGTTGCAGTGCGTGAGCACCCGGTGGCCGCCGCCCGGCAGCAGCTCGTCGAGCAGCGCCAGCCCGTGCGCGGCCATGCGCGAGCTCGCCTCGGCGTCCTCGCGGTGCAGCGCCCGCGCCGCACCGAGCGCCGCCGACGCGGCCGCCGCCTCGTCCCCGCCCGCGGACAGCGCCGCCCGGTGGGCCGCCTGCGCCCGGCGCACACCGACCGCGAGATTCACGGCGGTCGGCCTGGCACCGGCCAGCGCGTGGGCGGCCTCCTCCACGTCGAACCCGCGTACGGCGGCGAGCGCGACGCCGTACGCCCCGGCGATCCCGAGCAACGGAGCCCCCCGCACGGCGAGCGTACGGATCGCCTCCACCAGCGCGGGCGCGTCCGTGCACACCAGCTCGACCTCCTCCGCGGGAAGCCTCGTCTGGTCGAGAAGGACCACCACGGGGCCTTCGGGCGGTTCGTGCCAGCGGATCGCGGGTATCTCCGTCGGCCCGCTGTCCTCGCGGGGTTGCGCGTACTGATCGGCCATTCGCCCAGTCTGCCCCGTACCCGGCGGACAATTGAAGGTGTGCAGCCCATACGGGGCCCGACCGTTGCCGGGCACGCCGTGACACGATGGCTGTCGACCTGCCGCCGCGACCGCGGGACGGGCACCGTGAAGGAGCGACGATGAACGACACTCCGGGCTGGGCGTCGCCCGGATCCGCCCCCTCCGGCGACAAGGCGCCGGACTCGTCCGGCACCCCGCGGCCCGCGGACCAGGACGGAGCGAATCCGCCCGAGCAGCCCTCGAAGTGGTCCAAGGAGCAGCCCCCGCCGGCCCAGTGGTCCGCGCCCGGCGCACAGGGGCCCGCGGGGGCCCCGCCGCCCGCCGCGCCGGGTCCCGGCTGGGGCGGACGGCCTCCCGGCGGCCAGGGCGGTGGACACGGCGGCTGGGGAGGCCCCGGACAGGGCGGCCCCGGCGGGCCGGGCTGGGGCGGCACCTGGGGCGCACCGCCGCCCGCCGCCAAGCCCGGCGTGATCCCGCTGCGCCCGCTCGGCGTCGGCGAGATCCTGGACGGCGCCGTCTCGACCATGCGCGGCTACTGGCGCACGGTCCTCGGCATCTCGCTGACCGTCGCCGTCGTCACGCAGATCGCCATCATCCTGCTCCAGGGCTTCGTCCTGGACGACAGCGCCGCCACGGAAACGCTCAACGACCCGAGCGCCACCCTCGGCGAGCTGAGCCGGGCCATGAGCGACACCCTGCTCAGCTCTGGTCTCGTCCTGCTCGTCACCCTGCTCGGCACCATCGTCGCGACGGCCCTGCTCACCTCGGTGACCAGCCGCGCCGTGATCGGCAAGACGGTGACCACGAGCGAGGCGTGGCGGGACGCGCGCCCCCAGCTGGCCAAGCTGTTCGGGCTGACCCTGCTGCTCCCGCTCATCGCCGTCGCGATCGTGGGCGCCGGCGCACTGCCGGGTCTGCTCGTCGTCGCGGGCGGCTCGCGCGACGCCGGTGCCGCGCTCGCCGTCCTCGGCGCCTTCGCCGCGGGTTTCGTCGCCCTGTGGCTGATGGTCCGCTTCTCGCTCGCCTCTCCCGCCCTGATGCTGGAGAAGCAGGGCATCCTGAAGTCGATGCGCCGCTCCGCGAAACTCGTCCGCGGCTCCTGGTGGCGGGTGTTCGGCATCCAGCTCCTCGCCACGATCATCGCCAACATCTTGGCGTCGATCATCGTGATCCCCTTCGCCGTCCTCGCCGCCGCACTGAGCGGCGACGGCTTCACCGGCTTCCTCGACAGCTCCGCCGGCGACCTCGGCTGGACCTTCCTCATCGTCAGCGGCATCGGCTCGGTGATCGGATCCATGATCACCTTCCCGATCACCGCCGGCGTCACGGTGCTCCTGTACATCGACCGGCGCATCCGCCGCGAGGCCCTCGACCTCGACCTGGCCCGAGCCGCCGGCCTCCAGGACCACGGCAGCGTGGCCTCCGGAACCACCGGCACCACACCAGGGAGTTGATGCGGTGAACGGGGCGGGGGGAGTTCTCACGGCGGTACTCGCGGGACCGCACACCGGTACGACTACGGTCCTCGCGCTGTCCCGGAGCGACACACCACCGGTGACCACGCCGCGCGAGGCCGCACGGGAGGCGGCCAGACGTGAACTGTCCAAGCGGATGTACCACGAGAACGACCCCGGCCTCGTCCAGCGCGCCCTGAACGCCTTCTGGGACTGGGTCGACAGACTGTTCGGCACCGCTTCGGCCGCGACACCCGGCGGAACGCTCGGACTCGTCGTCATCGTCCTCGCGGCCGCGGCGGTCGTGGCCGCCCTGTGGTGGCGCCTGGGCACTCCGCACCGCACCCGGACCTCGTCCGCCACCCTCTTCGACAACCGCCCCAGGAGCGCCGCCGAACACCGCGCCGCCGCCGAGGCACACGCCGCCCAGGGCCACTGGAACCAGGCGGTCCAGGAACGCATGCGCGCCGTCGTGCGATCCCTGGAGGAACGCGCCCTGCTCGATCCGCGCCCCGGCCGCACGGCCGACGAGGCCGCCGCGGAGGCAGGCCGCTCCCTGCCCTCCCACACCGACCGGCTGCGCGCCTCGGCACGCGACTTCGACGACATCACGTACGGCGGCCGATCCGGCGACCCACGCGCGTACCAGCGCCTCACCGAGCTCGACCGCGACCTGGAGCGCACCAGGCCCGTACTCACGGACAACGCTCCCGGCACGCACCGGAACACGGCCCGCGACAGCCACCAGGGGGCCACCTCATGACCGAGGCCGCCCTCGCCCCCACCTCGTCCTCGCCCACCACCCGACAGCTGTGGACCCGCACGCGCGGAGTCGTCCTCGCGCTCGTCCTCCTGCTCGCGGCCGCCGTGGCGATAGCCGCGGTCCGCTCGGACGCCCGGCACGGCCGCCTCGACCCGCGCTCCGCGGACCCCTCCGGCAGCCGGGCCGTCGCCCGGCTCCTCGCCGACCGGGGGGTCTCCACACGTCCGGTCACCACTCTCGGCGAGGCCGCCTCCGCGGCCGGCCCCGACACCACCCTGCTGATCGCCTCCCCCGATCTGCTGACCAAGCGTCAACAGAGCCTTCTGCGCACGGCGACGGAGCGCTCCGGCGGCCGTACGGTCCTGATCGCACCCGGACCGCCCTCCCTCGGCACCCTCGTCCCCGAAGTCACCGCCGATCCCGCGGTCGGCTTCGACTCCACGCTCTCCCCCCGCTGCGGTCTGCCCGCCGCCCGCCGAGCGGGAAGCGCCGACACGGGCGGCATCCGCTACAGCACCACCGACCCGAACGCCGACACCTGCTACCCGAGCGACGGACTGCCCACGCTGCTGCGCGTTCCGGCAAGCTCCGGAAGCGGCGACACCGTCGTCCTCGGCGCCCCCGACATCTTCTTCAACGACCGTCTCGACGAGCAGGGCAACGCCTCGCTCGCGCTCCAACTCCTCGGCTCCCGCACCCATCTGGTCTGGTACCTCCCCTCGCTCTCCGACGACTCGGCCACCGACGCGGGCGACCAGAGCTTCTTCGACCTGCTCCCCTCCGGCTGGCTCTGGGGCACACTCCAGCTCTTCATCGCGGCCGCCGCGGCAGCACTGTGGCGGGCACGCCGCATGGGCCCCCTCGTACCCGAACGGCTTCCCGTCGCGATCCGCGCCTCCGAAACCGCAGAAGGCCGCGCCCGCCTCTACCGCAAGGCGTCCGCCCGCGACCGCGCGGCCGCCGCTCTGCGCTCCGCCACCCGCACCCGCCTCGCCCCCCTCATCGGCGTACCCCCGGTCCAGGCCCACGCGCCCGAGACCCTGCTCCCCGCCCTGGCCGCCCACGTCGACGGCGGCTCACAGGCCCTGCTCCCGCTCCTCTTCGGGCCGCCGCCCCGCGACGACGCGGCCCTCGTCTCTCTCGCCGACCAACTCGACGCCCTCGAAAGAGAGGTACGCATTTCATGATGAACCCGACCACTGACAACGCCGGGTACGCCGGGTATTCCGGGGACGCGGACACCGCCCGTTCCTCCCTGGAAGCCCTGCGCGCCGAGATCGCCAAAGCCGTGGTCGGCCAGGACCCCGCTGTGACCGGCCTCGTCGTCGCCCTCCTCTGCCGCGGACACGTTCTCCTCGAAGGAGTCCCCGGAGTGGCCAAGACGTTGCTCGTCCGCGCCCTCGCGTCCGCGCTGGAAATCGACACCAAGCGCGTCCAGTTCACCCCCGACCTCATGCCGAGCGACATCACCGGCTCACTCGTCTACGACGCCCGCACCGCCGAGTTCTCCTTCCAGCCCGGCCCGGTCTTCACCAATCTCCTGCTCGCCGACGAGATCAACCGCACGCCTCCCAAGACCCAGGCGTCGCTGCTGGAGGCGATGGAGGAACGCCAGGTCACCGTCGACGGCACTCCTCGCCCGCTCCCCGAGCCCTTCCTGGTCGCCGCGACCCAGAACCCGGTCGAGTACGAGGGCACCTATCCCCTCCCGGAAGCCCAACTGGACCGCTTCCTGCTCAAACTGACGATCCCGCTGCCCTCCCGCCAGGACGAGATCGACGTCCTCACCCGGCACTCCGAGGGCTTCAACCCCCGCGACCTGCGCGCCGCGGGCCTGCGTCCGGTGGCCGGCCCCGCCGACCTCGAAGCCGCCCGCGCGGCGGTCGCCAAGACAGCGGTCTCCCCCGAGATCACCGGCTACGTCGTCGACCTGTGCCGCGCGACCCGCGAATCGCCGTCGCTCACCCTCGGCGTCTCCCCGCGCGGCGCGACGGCCCTGCTCGCCACGGCCCGCGCCTGGGCCTGGCTGACCGGCCGCGACTACGTCATCCCCGACGACGTCAAAGCCCTGGCCCTGCCGACCCTGCGCCACCGCGTTCGACTCCGCCCCGAAGCCGAGATGGAGGGCGTGACGGCCGACTCCGTCATCAACGCGATCCTCGCCCACGTCCCCGTCCCCCGCTGATGGCACTCACCGGACGCGCCGCCCTCCTGGCGGCCCTGGGCGCGATCCCCGTCGGCATCTGGGGGCCCGGCTGGACAGGCATCCTCGCCGTGAACGTCCCCCTGGCCCTGGCCTGCGCCTGCGACGCCGCCCTCGCGGCTCCCGTACGACGCCTGGGCCTGACCCGCTCCGGGGACACCTCGGTGCGCCTCGGTGAAGCCGCCGACGTCACCCTCACGGTCACCAATCCCTCCGGCCGCCCCCTGCGCGCCCACGTCAGGGATGCCTGGCCGCCCAGCAGTTGGGAACCCGGCACGGAGGTCGAGGCCTCCCGTCACCGTCTGACGGTCCCCGCCGGCGAACGCCGCCGTCTGACGACCCGTCTGCGCCCCACGCGCCGCGGTGACCGCCGGGCCGACCGTGTCACGATCCGCTCGTTCGGCCCGCTCGGTCTGTTCTCCCGTCAGGGCAGCCACCAAGTCCCCTGGGCCGTACGGGTCCTGCCCCCTTTCACCAGCCGGAAGCACCTCCCTTCCAAACTGGCCCGGCTCCGTGAACTCGACGGCCGCACCAGTGTGCTGACGCGCGGTGAGGGCACGGAGTTCGACAGTCTGCGCGAGTACGTTCCCGGTGACGACACCCGGTCCATCGACTGGCGTGCCACGGCTCGCCGGACGACGGTCGCCGTACGCACCTGGCGTCCCGAGCGCGACCGCCACATCCTTCTGGTCCTCGACACCGGCCGCACCTCGGCGGGCCGCGTCGGTGACGCACCCCGCCTCGACGCCTCCATGGACGCGGCCCTGCTCCTCGGTGCCCTGGCCTCCCGCGCCGGCGACCGCGTGGACCTCCTCGCCTACGACCGCCGGGTACGCGCCCTGGTCCAGGGCCGTGCGGCGGGCGACGTCCTTCCGTCCCTGGTCAACGCGATGGCCGGGCTCGAACCGGAGCTCGTCGAGACGGACGCCCGCGGCCTGACCGCGACAGCCGTGCGCACGGCCCCGCGACGCTCTTTGATCGTGCTCCTGACGACCCTCGACGCGGCCCCCGTCGAAGAGGGCCTGCTCCCTGTGCTTTCCAGCCTCACCCAGCGCCACACGGTTCTGCTGGCATCGGTCGCGGACCCGTACGTCGCGCGCATGGCGAAGGCCCGGGGAGACGTCGACGCGGTCTACGAGGCAGCGGCGGCGGCCCAGGCCGAGGCGGGACGTCAGCGCACGGCGGAGACGCTGCGGCGGCGCGGAGTCACCGTCGTCGACGCGACTCCGGACGACCTCGCGCCGGCCCTGGCGGACGCCTATCTGGCCCTGAAGTCGGCGGGCCGCCTGTAAAACACCCTTGATAGAACAGGGAAGTCGGCAGGCCGACCGTCAGCCGACCGTGAACGGGGAGCGGAAAAACTGTTCTTGAACGCAGAAAACCCCCGGACCGGTGTCCCCGGTCCGGGGGTTTTCTTCAAAATTTGTTCGGCGGCGTCCTACTCTCCCACAGGGTCCCCCCTG